>JBOGGF010000478.1:0-23294 GCA_050743965.1 Acidimicrobiales bacterium | reverse complement strand
CGCGACGGCGACGACGACGGCGGCGGCGGCGCCCCACCGGGCGCGGTTCCATCGGGGTTGCGAACGGCGGATCGCAGGATCGTAGCCGTTCGGTCGCACCGGTTGCCGCCCAACCCCGTGCGACAAGGTGGCGAGGCGGCCTGCCCTACACTCCGTCGCCGTGCCGCGCGTCGACCAGGTGATCCCCTCGCTCGCCAGCCGGGACGCCATCGGGGTCCACACGCTGGCCCTGACCGAAGCCCTCCGGGCGTCGGGGATCGACTCGGACATCTTCTACGGCAACTGCACCCCCGACGTCGCCGATCGGGCGCGCCCGCTGGCCGAGCTGGGCCGTGCCGCCAAGGGACGCTGGCTCCTGTACCAGTCCTCCATCGGCAGTCCGGTGTTCGACGTGCTGGCGGCCCGCAGCGAGCCCAAGCTCGTCAATTACCACAACATCACGCCGGCCCGGCTCCTGGCACCGTGGGAGCCGGCGGTCGGTTACGAGGTCGGTCTGGGCCGGACCCAGCTGGCCCGGCTGGCACCCCACAGCGGCCTGGCGGTCGCCGACTCCTCGTTCAACGAGGGCGAGCTGCTCGAGGCCGGTTACGCGTCGACGGCGGTAGTGCCCCTCCTGATCGACATGACCGCGGCGGCGGCCGCCCCGGACCCCGACGTGGCGACCCGGCTGGCCGACGCCAAGGCCCTTGGTGGGGCCGATCTCCTCTTCGTGGGGAAGGTCTCGCCCCACAAGGCGCCGCACGACCTTGTCAAGATGCTGTCCGTCTACCGGCGGCTGTACGACCCCCGAGCCCGCCTCCATCTCGTCGGGTCGCCCCTCGGCGAGCGGTACGCGCCGGCCCTGGCGGCGTTCGTCCACGAGCTCGATCTGGACGACGCGGTCACCGTGACCGGGTCGTTGTCGCCCGCCGCCCTCGAGGCGTACTACCGCGCCACCGACGTCTTCGTGTGCGCCTCCGACCACGAGGGCTTCTGTGTGCCCCTGGTCGAGGCGATGGGCCACGGGGTGCCCGTCGTCGCCTACGGCGTCACCGCCGTGCCCGAGACGGTGGCCGACGCGGGCCTCGTGCTCCCGGCCAAGCAACCGCTGCGCTTCGCCGCGGCGGTGGCCCGGGTCATCGCCGACGCCGGCCTGCGATCCCGCCTGGTCGCGGCGGCGGCGCGGCGCGTCCAGGACCTGGCCGTGGAGAAGTCGACGGCCCGCTTCGTCGAGCTGGTCCAAACGGCGGTCGGTACCTGACGATCCCGGCCGGCGGGGCCGGCGGGCTCCTGCTGGCACGGTACCCTGTCGCCGTGCAGCGGCGCTTTCTCCTCCCCCACCTGATCCTCGGCGTGCTCAGTCTGCTGGCCGCCGGCGCGGCCATCTCCTCCGTGCTGGTCTGGGCACCGACAGGGACAGACCTTGCCGTCCACAACGCTGCCGGCGCCGTCCTCCACGCCACAACGGTCGTCGGCAAGTACACCCAGACCACACTCCGGGGCGAGACGATCAACTTCGCATACCACGCCCCCGACCGCGTGACCGCCCACTTCAGCGGGCCGGTCAAGGGCGTCAGCCATGCCCCCCAGTCGACCACGGGGGCCGCAGCGAAGAACGTCCTCTCCCCCGTGAGCGAGCTCACGACACTGAAGGGGTTCAACGGCCACGGGTCGCTGTACCTCGTGGCCGAGACAATCAAGCAGCTGGTGGCGCCGACGCAGCGAGCAGCGATCACCGGGACGTTCCGGGCCGTCGCCACGGTGACCACAGGGTACGTGGTGCGGGTGCAGGAGCACATCGCGGCGAAGCAGGGCGGCCGGCAGATCACAGACCACATCGACTACCGGCTGAACCGGGTCGACGGCTGGACGCGCAGCTGATCGTCCTCCTCTCTGCCATGACCCGGGAGGTCCGGCCGCTGGTCCTGGCCCTCTCCCTCCGCCCGGCCGAGATGGACGGGCTCCAACGGGCATGGCGGGGTGACCGGCACCTGGCGGCCGTGGTGGGGATCGGCCCGGCGGCGGCCGGACGGGCGACCGCGCGGATCCTGGACTCCGCAGTCGTCGACCGGGTGCTCGTCGTGGGGGTCGCCGGGGCCGTCGACCCCTCGCTCCGGATCGGCGACGTCCTCGTGCCCGAGCAGGTCGTCGACCGGGCGTCGGGCACCGCCTACCGGCCCCACCGCCCCGGCGGGCGGGGCACCCTGGTGACGGGCGACGCCGTCGGCGGTGCACTGACAACCAATGTCGCGGTGGTGGAGCTCCCGACGGCCGACCTCCCACCGGGTACCTCGGCCGTGGACATGGAGACGGGCGCCATCGCCCGGGTGTGCGAGGCCCGTGGGATCCCCTGGTCGGTGGTGCGGACGATCAGCGACGTCCCCGGCACGCTCGACGATGCGGTGCTCGAGCTCGTTCGGCCCGACGGCGGCCTCGACCCGCGGGCGGTGGCGCGCTACCTGGCACGGACACCGGGCGCTGCCCGCCGGCTGCTCCGGATCGGTCGGGACACCCACCGCGCGGTGCGAGCGCTGACGCGTGCGGCCCTCCAGGAGCTGTGAGTGCCGTCGGCGGGGCCGCAGCGGTGCGACCGCCTGGCGACAGGGGAGCCTGGCGTCGTGGGCCGTCCCAGCGGCGCCGGCGGATCGTGCCCCCTCCGTCTCGCCGGGACCCCCCGTCCCGGTCCGAGAACTGCCACGACCCGCCGGCTGCGCCGGGCGTCCGCCGGTTCCCACCAGTGGATGACGAGACTGTAACAAAGGGTTCCACGATGCACAACGCCCCTCCCGGTGAATTCCGCTATACAGAATTGCCCAGCTCGAGCCGGTCGCCGAGGCAACGCCGGTCGCCGGACGAGGTGGCCCACGACCTGGTGCAACGTCCCCCCGCTCGACGCGCGGGTCCTCGGCACTCGACAATGTGCGAGTGAACTCGTCCCCCACTGAGCCCACGGCGGCCACCTCGCAGCGCCAGCACATCCTCGACACGGCCCTCTCGCTCATGTCGCAGCGAGGGGTCGACGGCACGAGCATGCGGGACCTGGCGTCCGCCGCCGGGCTGAACGTCGCTTCGCTGTACCACTACTTCGCCTCCAAGCGGGAGCTGCTGGTGGCGGTCCTCGAGGAGCGCGGCTTCATCGACGAGCTGGCCGGTGCCGCCGGGCGGGCGGCGATCGCCCGGGACGAGGTCGACGGGCTCGTGAGCATGCTGGACGACATCCTCGGATCGATGTTGGAGGTCGAGGACTTCATCCGGCTGATGCTGGGCGAGGTCATGCGTGGGGACGAGACGGCCTTCACCGTGGGCGTGGAGCTGTTCGACGCCACTCAGACGGCGCTCGAGCGGTGGCTGGAGGAGTCCGAGCCGACGGTCTGTGACGGTCCGGGTGCGCCGGCCGTCGCCCGTGTGCTGCGGACGTTCCTCGTCGGCCTCTTCTTCGAGCATCTCTCGGGGGTGATGGACGGCGAGCCGGCCGACGCGTTCCGGCAGCGGGCCGCCGAGGCGGCCGCCGTCCTGCGCGCCCGGCTCTGAGCGGCGGCTGGCTCGGCGGTCCCGGCGGCGTGAGCCGCCGGGATCAGATGGCGTGGCGGCGGAGGTCCTCCAGCCGGACCCATTCGAGGGTCGCCGCATGGGTGGCCTCCAGGCGCACGGCCGGCGCCGCGCCGGCGTCCAGCGCCTCCTGCCAGCGGGCGGCGCACAGGCACCACCGGTCACCCGGTCGCAATCCGGCGAAGCCGGGCTGCGGGGTGCTCAGGTCGTTGCCGACCGAGCGGGAGAAGTCGAGGAACTCCTCGTTCATGACGGCGCAGACGGTGTGGACCCCGACGTCCTCGGCCCCCGTGTTGCAGCAGCCGTCTCGGTAGAAGCCGGTCACCGGATCGGCACTGCACGACTCGAGCTCGCCGCCGAGCACGTTGCGGCTCACTCGTCCTCGACCTCCTGCACCGCCTCGACCTCGGTGGTGCGGAAGCCGAAGTCGGTCTCTCGGGCGCCGGCCGCCTCCTTGGCCCAGTAGACGATCATCGGTCGGCCCGGCTCAGGACCCTCGATCCCGGCGAACCGTCGCCAGATCCCATCCTGCGGCTGCGTGTCGGCCGGCCCATGCCGGCCGTGGACGCGGCGGATGCGCTGGCCGACCTGGTCCACGTCGTAGACCGACCCCGACTCGGTGCGGACCCGCAGCATCGCCGCAGTCTAGGGTGACCCCTGAGCGCGCCCTGTGCAGCCGCCCTGGCTGGCGACCCGATCGAGCATGTAGAAGAGGGACCAGTGGAACACCTTCTGACGACCTGGGGCTACGTCGCCCTGTTCCTCGTCACCGCTGTGTCGGCCATGGGCCCCCCCGTCGGCTCCGAGCTCGCCATCGCCTACGGGGGCGCCCTGGCGAGCGGCCAGCTGCTCAGCACCCACCACCACATGGACCTGGTGCTCGTCATCGTCGTGGCCACCGCCGGCGAGCTGTTCGGGTCGACCATCGGTTACGCCATCGGCCGGTTCGGCGGCCGGGCCCTCGCCGACCGGCTGGGCCGTTACATCCTCCTCACCAACCGGGACCTCGACCGGGCCGAGGCGTGGTTCGGGCGCCGGGGCGAGCCCTTCGTGTTCTTCGGCCGGCTGATCCCCCTGCTGCGGTCGTTCGTGTCGCTGGCCGCCGGGCTGGGAGAGATGGCGATCGGGAAGTTCTGGGTGTTCACCATCGCCGGCTCGGCCGTCTTCACCGCGGCGCTGGCCAGCCTCGGCTACAGCCTCGGCGCGAGCTGGCACAAGGTCCTCAAGGACTTCAGCGACGCCGGCTACGTCGCCGGTGCGCTGGCCGTGATCTTGGTCGTCGGTGTCTTCGTCCACCGACTGAGCGTCGTACGGGCCGAACGAGCCGTCCACTCGCCCGAGGGGCGTCGCCGGCGCGAGGCCGCCTCCCGCTCCGAGGACTTCTAGGGCCGCGCCCAGCGACTGCGCAGTGGGGTGCGGTGGTCGGGCGGGCGGCCACCGGTCCTGGACTGCTCGCCCGTCGGCCGGCCGTGACCGGTCAGCGTGCTGCCGCGGCGTCCATCCGCCGGCGGAAGGCTGTCACCAGCCGGTCCAGCAGGTCCCGCCCGGCCGACGTCGAGATGAAGAAGAAGTTCCTCCCTCCCTCGTCGTCGGGCGTGCAGTTCACCCGCAGGACGTCGAGGCCGGAGTTCACCCGGAAGCGGCGCTGGCGGACCCCGGCGAAGTCCGGTCCCTCCCGCTCGGCGAACATGAAGAACGACACCGTCGGGACCGGCGGGGCGAAGGCGGCCGGCGCCTGCAGGCGTGCCTCGGCCAGCGGCACGGGGACCACGCTCGCCGTCAGCGCCTGGCGCAGGGCGAGCAGCACCCGTGGCGACACGTCGGCCAGCCCCTCCCCCGGCCGGACCTCGGCCGCAAGCCGGACCGGTCCGACGAAATTGCCGATCATGTCCTTCGTCTCGGAGCGACTGCGATTGGACACGGCGGAGGTCACGAGGAAGCGCTCCGCCCCGGCGACCTCGCAGAGGGCCAGCTCGAGCCAGGACAAGACCACGACGAAGGGCATGGCCGCCATGCCCGGGACGGTCGCCACCAGGCGCTCCCACGACGCCGCCGGGATGTTGAAGAAGCGGGTCGTCGCCCGGCTCCCCGGTTCCATGGGCCAGCTCCCGGCGGCGACCGGCACCTTGCGCAGGCTGTCCCAGTGGGCCACCGCCCGTTGCTGGGCCGCCTCGGGCACCGGGTGGTCCCGCACGTACTCTAGGTAGGAGGCGTCGTTGGGCACGGGAAGCTCGGGCGCGGTGCGTCCGGCGTGCTTGGCGTAGGCCCGCGACAGCTCCGCCGCCACCAGCGTGCCGGACTCGCCGTCCACCAGCGCCTCGGCTACGAAGATGGCCAGGAGGTGCGTCTTGGGGGCCACAGGGTAGAGGGTGGCCCGCAGGCGCGCATCGTCCCACGGCGACAGGTCCCGGTAGTCCGCCTCGACGGCCCGCACCCCCGCCATCAGCCCTTCGAGCTTCGGCCGGTCGTCCAGCCGCACCACGTCGAGGACGCCGGGACGGAAGGGCGTGACGAACTGCACCGGGCCGTCGGGCGTCCGTTCGAGCCGCACCCGCAGGATGTCGTGGGCGGCGACCACGTCGTCGACCGCCTGCGCCAGGGCGGCCACGTCGAGCTTCCCGTTGAGCTGGTACACCCAGCTCATGAATTCGCGGCTGGGGTTGTGCGGCGCCATCAGCACGGACGACCGTTGCGTCAGCGACAGCGCTACCGGTTCGGCCATCGTCCCCTTCCGTTGCCATGATCCAGCGATGCGATCCACGTTCGATCCCCCCGTCGACCCCGAAAGCTACCGATTCTGTCACCAGGTCCGCGTACGGTTCGCCGAGACCGACGCCATGGGGATCGTCCACCATGCGGCCTACCTGCCCTACCTCGAGTCGGCGCGGGTCGAGTACCTGCGGGCCGAGGGTCACCCGTACGCCGAGCTCCGCCGGTCGGGGGCGGAGCTGCCGATCGTCGAGGTCCACGCCCGCTACCTGCGGCCGATGCACTTCGACGACCTCGTGGACGTGCACGTCGTCGTGGCCGCCGTCGGTGGGGCCAGCTGCGAGCTGGGTTACCTCCTGGCCGTCGACGGGTCGCCGCGGGCGACGGCGGTCACCCGCCACGGCGTGGTCTCGACCGAGTCGGGCCGGCCGGTCCGCAGCCCGGCGTGGCTCCGGGCGCTCGCCCTCGACGCCTGAGGGCCGGCGACCGAGGGTACCGCCAGGTCCGGGGCCGGGGACCGAGGGGCGCCGCCAGGTCCGGGGCCGGGCTAGCCGCCGGTCGAGCTGCCGGACGATCCCCCGGCGGTGGTAGCGGTCGTCGGCGCGGTCGTCGGCGGTGCCGACGTCGTGGTGGTCGGTGCCGAGGTCGTGGTGGTCGGTGCCGAAGTCGTGGTGGAGGTCGACGGCGGGGTCCCGGTCGTGCTCGTCGTCCCCGAACCCGCAGTGGTGGTCGTGGGCGTCGTGGTGGTGGGTGCCGCCGGGGCTGTGGCCCCGAGCATGTGCCCCGCCGTGGTGCCACCGACGGCGGTGCTCGGACCGATCAGGGCCGCCAGCGGCCGCCCGGCACCCAGCTCGACCAGCGTGACCACGAGCAGGCCGACGGCGAACGCCGCCGCCCCGGTGAGGACCCAGCGGGCCGGCCGGCGGCCGGGTCCGGCGGCGCGGCGGGCGGACGACGCCGAACCGGGAGCAGCCCGCCGGGCTGTCGCCGGCGTCCGCTCCACCTCCGAGGCGGTGACGGTCCCGGCCGTGCCGGTGGAACCGAGCCGCCGGACCAGGGGGTTCTGTTCGCCGGCGACCTGGCGGACCGCCCGGTGGGTGCGCTCGATCCAGTGGCCAACCAGTGCGCTGCCGGTGGTGGCGACGACACTGCCGATGGCCACACCGATGATCGTGCCCTTGACACCGAAGAACGAGGCGATGACCGCCGACGCGATGGCGCCGGACGCGGACGCGACCACCTGCCCGAACTTCACCATGGCGATCAGCTGCCGATGAGAGGGGTGCGGAGGCTTCCCTGGCCCTCGCCCGCCGGCTGGGGGCGCCGCTCCCACGTGTCCCGGCAGCTGTCCGAGCAGAACCAGAGCTCGTTGCCAAAGGCGTCGTACGCCCGCTCCTCACACACCGTGGCGGTGAGCGGGATCCCGCAGACCGGGTCCGGCCGGATCGGCGGCTCGAGCGGGAGGAAGCCGACGCGGCCGACGGGCAGGGACTGCCCCAACCCGCGGATATCGGTCTCCCGGGTCGAGAGGACCGTCCCCCACCGGGGCAGATGCTCGGCCAGGGACGCCTCGACCAGGACCGTCCCGCCGGCCGCCATGTCGCACAGCCGCGCAGCGACGTTGACCGGGTTGCCGATGTAGTCGTCGCCCTCGTGGAGGATCACCTCGCCCGAGCAGGCGCCGACCCGCACCGGCACGGTCAGTCGGTCGAGCTCGGTCGCCCGCTCGATCTCGAGTGACGCCGCAAGGAGCGGCGTGGGCTCGACCGCCACCAGCATGGCTCCGTCACCCAGCCACTTGGCGATCCGGACGCCGCGACGGGAGCAGACCTCTCGGACGGCGGCGCGGAACGCTGCGAGGACGGCGACTGCCCGCTCGTCGCCCTCGCTGTGGGTGAGAGCGGTGAAGCCGGAGAGATCGATGAAGGCGAAGTGGCGCACGACCCGCACCCGACGATGGTGGCACACTTCGCGGCGCCGCCCGAGAGCGCGGGCCTCGCCCCAACGCCGTCCCGCGCCGCACGGGCGATGTCCCGATGCCGCCGCGGCCCCGCCCCTTGTGCCGCCACCGTCGGGACCCTCCTCACCCCGGCTGCAACCTGCAATGCCTACCGCTGGCCCGTCCCCCAGTCGGGCTCGCCCACCTCCCCTGGCCTGGCCCCGGTCGCCGCGTCCGTCCCCGATCCGGCCCCGGCCGCGCCGGCCCCGTGCACCTCGTGCGCCCCGTCCGGCCCGACGACCCCGCCGGAGTCGCCGCCGGCATCCCCGCCCTCGGCGAGGACCTGCTCGATGGCTGGCAGGGCATCGGCCGCGTCGCCCTCGAAGGCCACGGTCCCTCGCTGCAGGACCACGGCCCGCTCGGCCAGCTGGAGCACCCGGTCGACGTGCTGCTCGACCACCAGGAGAGCGGCACCAGCGGCGTGGATCTGGCGCAGCCCGTCGTAGACGGCGTCGACCACGCCCGGCGCCAGTCCCAACGACAGCTCGTCGGCCACCAGCAGCTTGGGCGGCACCACCAGGACCTTGGCCAGCGAGAGCAGCCGCTGCTGGCCGCCGGAGAGCGTCCCGGCCCGCTGGCGCCTGCGCTCGCCGAGGATCGGGAAGCTCTCGTAGGCCCGCGCCAGCGCGCCGCGCACGGCGGCGGCACCCGCCCGCCGGCGGAAGCTCACCACCAGGTTCTCCTCCACCGAGAGGTTGGCGAACACCCCACCACCCTCGGGTACGTGGGCCAGGCCGGCCCGGGCGACCCGGTACGCCGGCTTGCCCGTCACCTCCCGGCCGTCCACCCGGACCGTGCCCTCGGTGGTCGGGAGCAGGCCGGAGACGACCCGGGCGACCGTCGACTTCCCGGCGCCGTTGGGGCCGAGCAGGGCGACCACGCTGCCGGCGGGGACGGCAAACGTGACGTCGAACAGGGCGCGGTACGGCCCGTAGGCGGCGCTGACGTGGACCAACTCGAGGGCGGGGGCGAGGGCGGATCCAGTGGCAGCGCCGGGGCCGGCAGGGGCGGACCCGGCGGGTACGGGTGCGGTGGTCACCGTGCCCCCAGGTAGGCCCGACGGACCTCCGGCTCGGCCATGACCTCGTCCAGCGGGCCGTCGGCGACGACCCGGCCGAGGTCCATCACTATCGTCCGGTCCACCACCGCGCCGACCATGGCCAGGTCGTGCTCGACCAGCAGCAACGCCATCCCCCGCTCGGCCTGGAGGCGGCGGAGCACCCCGGCCAGCTCGCGTGACTCCCGGGCGTCGAGCCCCGAGGAGGGCTCGTCGGCCAGCAGCAGGCGCGGCTCGCCCACGAGCGCCCGCGCCAGCTCCACCAGCCGGCACATGCCGAGGCCCAGCGCCGCCACCGGCACATCGGCGACGTGGTCCAGCCCGACCATCGCCAGCACCGCCGCCGCCTGGACCTGCTCGTCGGCCGTCGGGGCGCTCAGCCCCAGCAGGTCCTTCCACAGGCGGCCGCCACCCCACCGCACGCGCGCCGCCACCAGCACGTGCTCGCGCACGGTGAGCTCGGAGAAGACCTCCAGCCGCTGGAAGGTCCGTCCGATCCCCCGCCGAGCCCGGCGGAATGGCGCCAACCGGTCGATCGGGTGCCCGTCGAAGCGCACCCTCCCGGTGTCCGGGACGAGCTGCCCGCCGATGCAGTCGAACACCGTGGTCTTCCCCGCGCCGTTCGGTCCCACCAGCCCGACGCTCTCGCCCTGCCCGACCGAGAAGGTGGCGCCCCGGACCGCCGCCACCCCGCCGAACGCCTTGGTCAGGTCCTCGACCTCGAGGATCACCGGTGCTCCCCCACCGGTTCCCCCAGCCCCGGCCCGACGGTCACCGCTCCCGGCGGCACCGGCGGGTGCCGCAGCACGAGGCGCTCGACCCGCCCCGTCCACCGTCGCTTCTGGACCTCCACCATCCCCTCGGGGTGGGCGGCGTAGGTGAGCGCGCCCACGGCGAACAGCACGAAGGTGATGCCGCTGAACCGCTGCGGAGCGTACTGCAGCAGCTGCTGGAGGACCACGAAGCCGAAGGCCGCCTGGACCGCCCCTTCCACGGTGCCGACCCCCGTGGTGACCACGATGACGACGAAGGCGAGCGACAGCTGGTAGTCGAACTGGCCGGGGGCGATCGCCGCCCGCTGCACCGCCAGCAGCGCCCCGCCCACGCCGGCCACCGCGCCGGAGAGGGCGAAGACGAGCACGCGCTGCCAGTCGAGGTTGATCCCTATCGCCGCCGCACCGGTCTCGCTGCCCCGCATGGCGGCTAGGTAGCGGCCGACGGTGCCCCGCTGGACCAGGGCGACACCGACGGCGCAGACCGTGAGCACCAGGACGGCCAGGACGAAGAACTGGTGGCCGGACGGGTCGAAGAAGTCGATCGGCCCGAGCCACCGCCGGTCGAGGGTCAGACCACCTGTGCCGCCGCTCAACGCCGTCTGGGAGAACACGGCACTGTCGAAGAGGAGGGCCGCGGCCAGCGTCATGAGCGAGAGGCCGAGGCCCCGCAGGCGCAGGGACGTCACCGCCAGCACCGCCGCGACCGCAGCCGCGGCCGCCGCACCCACCACGGCGCCGGCGAAGAAGTCGAGGCCCAGGTGGACCGACAGCTGCCCGGCCGTGAACGCCGCCACCCCCGCCAGCGTGGCCTGCGCCAGGGACAGCTGGCCGCCGAGGCCGGTGACGAGGGTGATCGACAGGAAGACGGTGGCGTAGGCGAGGCCCTGGTCGAAGACGGTCTCCCAAGTCCGGGGCATCCAGGTCAGCATCGAGACGACGAAGCCGACCAGCAGGAGCCACCACAGGGGGCGCACCACCCGGTCCAGCTCTGGCGCCCGCACGGCGGCGGCCGGCGGCGGGCGGGGCGGGTCGACCGACGCCAGTGGGTCGGTCGAGTCGTCGAGCGAGCGGAGGCCGGGGACGAGGAGCAGTGCCCCGAACAGGACGAGGAATGGCAGGGCCGGCAGCACCGCCGAGTACCACACGCTGCCGGTCGGCAGCTCGCCCTGGGCGACGAGGCCGACGACGCCGATCAGCACGCCCGCCACCGCTGCCACCGTCATCGACCTGAGCACGGCGCAGGCGGCAGCGGCGATCGCCGCCACCATGAGGGTGAGGAAGGCCTGCGACTGGAGCGTGGCCTCGGCCGGTGCCAGGACCACCCCCGCCAGCCCCGCCATCAGCCCCGAGACGGCCCAGGCCGTCGCCACCACCCGGTCGGCGTTGATCCCCTCGAGCTGGACGAGCCGGCGGCTCTCGACGGCGGCCCGCATCTCGAGGCCGAGCGGCGTCGCCCGCAGGAGCACGGTGAGCACCACCAGGATCGCCGCGGTGAGCACGACGGCGCTGAGGAAGATGCCGTTGATCGGCGCGTCGGCCAGCCCAAACAGGTGGAAGTACACGGTGTTGGGGTCGAAGGCGATGCTCGGGACCCCGACGAGGTTGGTGTTGCCGAAGACGACTGGGAGCAGCGAAGGGATCCCCACCAGCAGTGACAGGCCGGTCACGACCTTGGCCATGGTGTGGGTGGCCGGGATCCGCCGGAAGAGGAACCGGTCGAGCACGAGCCCCAGGCCGGGGCCGACCACGACCACCGCCAGGAGGAAGGCCAGCCACACCGGCACCTGGTGCACCTGGATCATCCAGGCGAAGAGGAACGCCGAGGTGTACGCCTGGGCGCCGTAGCCGAAGTTGAAGACGCCGGTCGCCTGGTAGGTCAGCACCAGGCCGACGGCGAAGATGGCGTAGGCGCAGCCGTACGGGATCCCCGGGACGGCGAATCCGAGCAGGTGCGCCACGGGAGGGGCCCTAGGTGCCAGGCGTCCCCGGCGGCGGCGGCACCGGGGACGGGTGCCGCATCCTGGACGTTGTGAAGCAGAGGAAGACCTGCTTGCCCTTGGCCAGGGCGGGGACCACCGAGGTGCCCTTCACCTGCTCGAAGGCGCTGCAGCTGACCGGGCTCACGGTGGTGTGGGCTGTGGCCCAGCTCACCGGCTGGATCAACCCTCCGGCGGTGAAGTTCACCAGGTGGTTGGTCGCTGCCACCACCGCCGCCTGGGTGAGGTCCTTGCCGGCCGCCTTGATCCCCGCCACCATCAGCGCGGCGGACTCCCATCCCTGCACCGCCAGCTCCGAGCCGACGAAATTGGGCTCGTACTTCTTCATCGCCTGGAGGTAGGCGACCGAGCCGGGGTAGTTCTCTGGGTTCTGCTTGGCCGCGGCGACCGGCACGTGCTGGACGTTGAAGTACACCCCTTGGAGGAGGGAGTGGTACTTGCTCACGACCGCCTGGTCGGCCCCGTCGAACCACAGCTGCTTGACGTGCAGGCCGTACTGCTGGACCGCCCGGGCGAGGGACACGTTGCCTGTCACTGTCATGCAGCTCAGGACGAAGTCGACCCCGGCCTGCTGCATCCGCTGGACGTCCGGCGTCACGTTGGCGTTCACCGGCGGGAGCTGCAGGTCGGTGAAGGCGACGTCGTAGCCGGCGCCCTCCAGCCGCTTGATCGCCGCCTTGCACACCGCGTTGGAGGTGGAGACGCTGTAGGCGAGCACGCCGATCGACTTGGCCTTGGACTTGTCGAGCAGGTAGGCGACGGCAGGGTCGATGGTGTCGTATGTCTGGGTCGAGCCGGTGGCCCCGAACAGGTTCGGCGCCTTTGTCCAGTTGCCGTTGATGTTGTAGCCGTAGGTGGGCGTGCACGTGGAGACGAAGTAGGTGGGGCTGAACCAGAACGACGACACGGCGACGGCGAAGGCGTGGTCCTGGTCGATGGCAGTGTGGGTCGCCGTTTCGAATTGGGTGGACAACCCGGCTGTGTCCAGGTCGTAGGCCAGTGTGATCTTGCGACCGTTGACGCCGCCCTTGGCGTCGACCGTCTTGAAGTACGCCTCGAGCCCGGGCACGAGCCCGTTGAAGTCGGCGCTGATGGGACCGGTCCGGGTCGAGATGGCGGCGATCTTGATCGACGACGACGTCACCCCCGGCGCACCGGTCCCCGTCCCCGCCGGGCATTGGAGCGCCGCCGAGCTCGCACCGGCGGCGGTTGAGGTGGTCGTCCCGCCGGACGCCGCACCGTGCGAGCCGGCGGACGAGCCGCCCTGTGACGAGCTGCCCTTGGCCGCGGGAGCGCCACCCGACGTGCAGGCGGTGGCCACGAGCGCCACGGCGCCGACGGCCAGTGCCACCGCCCCCCTCCGGCTGGTCCTCTTCGGCATGTCACCCCCTTCTACCACCGGCGGCGCGGCGCGAACACGCAGCTCGTGGCGGACAAACGTTCGTTCTGGACGCGCAACGAGCGACGGGCGAGGAAGCGACGGGCGCCGGCGCGGCGCCGGCGGAGCGAGCGGCACCGTCACGGGGCACCGGCGGCGGGGCGACGAGTCGACCCCGGCGGCCCCAGCGGGTAGACAGTGAACGTGGCCATCAAAGGGACCGTCAAAGGGATCGGACAGAAGATCCGGCGCTTTCCGGGCCGCCTCGTGGCCCGCACGCCGTGGCTCCGGCGCCGTTACGTCCGTCGCATGCTGCGGACGATCGACCGGGCCCGGGAGAAGAGCCGCCCGCTGCCCGAGAGCCTCATCCGTGTCGACCGCATGCTGCGCCGGGTACCCAAGCCCAAGCGGGCCGAGGCGCTCGAGCAGATGCTGGAGGCCGGGTCGACGCCCGACACCGAGCTCAACCGGGCGCTGCGCCGAGCCTCGGGCCGCCAGGACCGCCAGAGCGGCAAGAACCGGGCCGGGACGCGCCCGGGCATCAGCCCGGGCCAGCGCGTGGAGCAGCGTCGTCGCTGAGGGGTCCGCCCCGACCCGGTGACGGAGTGTCACCGGTCCCGGCGACCTAAGGTCGGGTCCGCCGCGCCGGGCCGGTGACCGCCGTCTCGGACGGCCCTGCGACGCTCAGGAGGTCGACGATGGAGATCCGCGACAGCTTCTACATCGGCGGGGCTTGGGTGCCTCCCGCCGGCGCCGGCGCCCACGAGGTCGTCGACTCCAACACCGAAGAGGTGATCGGCAAGGTGCCCGAAGGCACCACCGCCGATGCCGAGCGGGCGGTCGAGGCGGCGGCCGAGGCATTCGCGGGCTGGTCGGCCACGCCGCTCGACGAGCGGGCGAAGCTCGTGGCCCGGATCGCCGAGGGCCTGGCGGCCCGGACCGACGAGCTCGCTGCGACGATCTCCAAGGAGGTCGGCATGCCGGTGGCCCTGGCGGCCCCCATCCAGGTCGGGTTGGCCGCCGGTGCCTTCGCCGACGCCGCCGCCGGGGTGGCGTCGATCGAGTGGGAGCGGGAGATCGGGAGCTCTCTCGTCGTGCGGGAGCCGATCGGGGTCGTCGGCGCCATCGCGCCGTGGAACTACCCGCTCTACCAGATCTCCCTCAAGGTGGCGCCCGCCATCGCCACCGGCTGCACCGTGGTCCTGAAGCCGAGCGAGGTGGCGCCGCTCAACGCCTACGCTCTGGCCGAGGTGATCGACGAGGTCGGGCTGCCGCCCGGCGTCTTCAACATGGTCGTGGGCCCGGGACCGATCGTCGGCGAGGCGATCGCCGGGCACCCGCTGGTCGACATGGTTTCGTTCACCGGGTCGACCAGGGCCGGCCGCCGGGTGATGGAGCTGGCAGCGGGCTCGGTCAAGAAGGTCGCCCTCGAGCTGGGGGGCAAGTCCCCGAACGTGCTCCTCCCCGACGCCGACCTGGACGCCGCGGTGCCCGCCGGGCTCTTCGCCTGCTATCTCAATTCGGGCCAGACGTGCTCCGCCCTGACCCGCATGATCGTCCCCCGCGCCCGCCTGGCCGAGGTGGAGGAGAAGGCCGCGGCCGCGGCCGCCGGCTTCGCCCCCGGCAACTCGCTCGAGCCCGGGACGATGCTCGGACCGCTGGCCTCCGCCGCCCAGCGCGAGCGTGTCCGTGGCTACATCCGGGCGGGCGTCGAGGAGGGCGCCAAGCTCGTCACCGGCGGCCCCGAGGCGCCCGAGGGCCTGGAGAGGGGCTACTTCGTCCAGCCGACGGTGTTCTCGGAGGTCACGAGCGACATGACCATCGCCCGGGAGGAGATCTTCGGGCCGGTGCTGGTGATCCTCCCCTACGACACCGAGGAGGAGGCCGTCCGCATCGCCAACGACACGCCCTACGGCCTCGCCGGTGGCGTGTGGAGCGCCGACGCGGCGCACGCCGAGGCGGTGGCGCGGCGCCTCCGCACGGGCCAGGTCGACATCAACGGTGCCTCCTTCAATCCGGCCGCCCCCTTCGGTGGCTACAAGCAGTCGGGCATCGGCCGCGAGCGCGGGCCGCTCGGGCTCGAGGAGTACCTGCAGGTGAAGTCGCTCCAGCGCTGACCTCGCTCCGGCGTCGCTCCGGGGCCGACACCCTGGCGCGCCGAGGTCGCTCCGGCGTCGACCCCGCCATGTGCGCCCGCCGGGACCGGGCAGGTAGAACGGTCGCACCAGCGACCGGCACGGTCGAGCGACGAGCGGAAGGACGAGTGGGCATGAGCGACGCACTGCGGGCGGGGACGGTCGGGATCGCCGGGGACGACGGCACCGAGTTCGAGGCGTACCTGGCCCAGCCCCTCGACGACGCGCCCCACGGCGGCATCGTGGTCATCCACCACATGCCGGGCTACGACGAGGGCACGAAGGAGATCGTGCGGCGTTTCGCCGACCACGGCTACCTCGCCATCTGCCCGAACCTCTACAGCCGCGAGGGCATCGGGCGCGACCCGGTCGAGGCGGCCGCCGCGGCGCGTGAGAAGGGCGGCGTGCCCGACGACCAGCTGGTGGCCGACGTCGCCGGCGCGCTGGCGCACCTCCGTACGCTCCCCTCGGCCAGCGGCAAGGTGGGGACGATCGGCTACTGCTCTGGTGGTCGTCAGTCGTTCCTGGCGGCGTGCCGGCTCGAGCTCGACGCCGCGATCGACTGCTACGGCGCCTTCGTCGTGCACCCGGTGCCCGAGGGCGTGCCGCTGAAGGTGGGCCCGATCGTCCACCTGGCCAAGGACCTCTCGTGCCCGCTCCTCGGTCTGTTCGGCGCCGAGGACCAGAACCCGTCACCCAACGAGACGGCCGCACTGGCCGACGCCCTCCGGGAAGCGGGCAAGGACTTCGAGTTCCACACCTTCGAGGGCGCCGGCCACGCCTTCTTCGCCACCGACCGGCCGCACTACCGCCCCGAGGCGGCCGGCGAGGCATGGCAGCGGGTGTGGGAGTTCCTGGCCCGGACCCTGGCGTGAGGGACCATCGCCCACTGGGGCCGCCACAGCGTGCACAATGTGGCGCCCGGATGGGGCGGAGACGGCATCGCGCCGGCAGGACAAAGGAGACAAGCACGTCATGAACAAGACCGAACTGGTCGCCGCCATCGCCACCCACACCAAGGTGGACCGCAAGCAGGTCGCCGTCGTGCTCGACGGTCTCGAGGACGTGGTCGCGACCAACGTCAAGAAGGGCGAGAAGGTCGCGCTCACCGGCTTCGTCAGCTTCGAGCGCGTCGACCGCAAGGCCCGGACCGCCCGGAACCCGCAGACCGGCGAAGCGATCAAGGTGAAGGCGTCCAAAGCCCCCCGTGTGAGCGCCGGTGCCACCTTCAAGAAGGTCGTGAACGGCCAGGTCCCCGCGCCCAAGCTCGTCACCCGGTAGGCAGCGGCAGCGCGTCCCTCAGGCAGGCGCGGCGTCGACCGACGCCAAGGCGCCGATGAAGTGCTTCTCCCACTCCTCGGCGCTCGCCACCGGCCACGGTGCCAGTTCCGGCTGCTCGTCGAACATCACGCCGACGGCGCTGGCGATCGACTCGGCGTCGGGTGAGCAGGCCAGCGCACCGCCGGTCTCGAGCTCGTGCAGCGCGTTCTCCCGGCCGGGCCCGGGCACGGCGTCGAGCACGACGAGCCAGCGGCCCACCACCCGTGCCTCGTGGCAGGTCTGCCCCGGGGTCGTGACCACCGTGTCGGCGGCCGCCATCAGCTCGGGGACGCGTTCGGTCATGCCGAAGGCGACGACCCGCCGGCGGCGCTGGGCGATGGCCGAGAGCCGCTGGCGGAGCCGCTCGTTGGTGCCGGCCACCGCCAGTACCCAGTAGCCCCGCTCGGCGAGCGCATCCGCGGCCTCCGCCAGCGGTCCCAGCCCCCAGCCGCCGGCCATCAAGAGGACACACGGCGCGTCGTCGGGCACCCCGAGCGCGGCACGGGCGGGACGCCGACCGGGCGCCCCGAAGATCTCGGGCCGGACGGGTGGTGGCACGACGCTGATGGCGGCACCGGGGTCGTAGCGACGCAGGGTCGCGGCCGCCAGGTGCGAGCAGACGACGTAGAGCTCGGTGCCCTCGGCCACCCACATCCGGTGGGCGCTGGCGTCGGTGCACACCGCCACGGCGGTCGTGCGCCGTGTGCGCCGGGCGATGGCGCCGGCGGCGGCCACGCCCGTCGGGAAGACGGAGACCACGAGCTGCCTGCCGTCCCCCAGCTCGGCATCGACCGCCGGCACCAACCGGCGGTTGGCCGCCTGGTCGAGGGCACGCGCCAGGCGCGAGCCGGTGCGCAGATGGCTGAAGTGGAACCCGTCGTAGACGGTCGGCACCGAGATCAGTCGGCGGAAGACGGTCGTGCCGGCACGCGACCCGGCGCCGCCGAGCAGGCCCATGCAGTCCAGCGTGCGGGCGTCCATGCCGAAGCGACCGAGGGCGACCCTGCAGGCCTCGGCCACCGAGTCGTGACCCCGCCCGATCGACCCGGACAGGATGAGCCCACCGTCGTAGTGCGTGATCGGCCCTTGCGGCCCGAGGTCCGGATCACTGCCCGGCCCGTCCAGCCCGCTGACCGCGAGGTCCATCGGGCCGAAAGGTGCGAGCGTGCGCACACCCTCCCCTCGGCGGTGCCCGTCCTGAGCCGTCCGCCGGTCGGGCGTCGTCTGGGTGTCCATACTGGAGGGCCTCCGATCGTCCGTCGCGGGCTCCCCTCTCTCTCTGCCCGGCGAGCGACCCGCCTACACCCGCATTGTCACGGCTCTCGGCGGAGGAGCTCCCCCAGCGTCGCCGTGCCCAGCCCGCGGCGGTCCAGCTCGGCGGCGATGGGGCCGAGCGCATCGCGCGCCGTTCGCCACATCCCGGCCGGACCGTGGGCATCGCTGTCGTGGAGCAGGACGATTGCGCCGGAGCCGAGCCGGTGGGCAACTCGCGCCGCCACCGCGGCGGGGTGCGGTGTGGCCCACTCCCTTCCCCACGACGACCACAGCACCAGCCTCCACCCGCGGCGGCGGGCCGCCACGAACGTAGATGCCGTCGCCTGCCCGTAGCTCGGCCGGTACCAGCGCGGCTGGTGGCCGGCGGTGGCGAGGGCGGCGGCGGCCCGGCCCAGGTCGTGCGCCACCCACCACGGCGTCCGCGCCAGGTGCCGCCCGTGGGTGTACCCGTGCGTGCCGACCTCGTGGCCGCGCCGGGTGATCTCGCCCACCAGCGCCGGGTGCCGTGCCACCGCCCCCCCCAGGAGGAAGAAGGTGGCCCGTAGCCCGAGCTCGTCGAGCCGGTCGAGGACGGCGGGCGTCCCTTCCGGATGGGGACCGTCGTCGAAGGTCAACGCCACCTGGCGCCGTCCGGCCGGTCCCTGCCAGTGGCACCACCCGCCCGGGGAGCGGTGCACCGACGACCACTGCCCGAGGACGGCCACGCTCGGCAGGTACTGGACCGCGAGCCCCGCCGCGGCCGCGGCACCAAGTCCCTTCTCCATGGCGCCGATCGCGCTGCCGGCCCGCTTCATCGGCCCGTTCAGCCGGCCCGCTCAGCCCCGGCGGTGACCCGCCCGGCGGGTCCGGTGGTGCGGGCGCGCACGGCAGCAGTGAGCAACGGCACCACTTCGTGCCAGTCGCCGACGATGCCGACGTCGGCGTGCTCGAAGACCGGCGCACCCCGGTCCGGGTTGACGGCCAGCACCGTCCCGGCGGCGCGTACCCCGACCATGTGGTTGAACTTGCCGCTCAGGCCGACGGCGACGTAGAGGCGCGGCGAGATGCTGCGCCCGGTGATCCCCACCTGGCGGGCCCGCGGCGCCCACCCGCGGTCGGTGACCTTGCGGGTGGCCGCGAGCTCGGCCCCGAGGACGGCGGCGAGCGCGCTCAACTGCGAGTACTCCTCGGGAGCGACGCCGGTCCCTACGCCGATGACGGTGTCGGCGCGGGCCAGGACCTCCACGTCGTCGTCCCGGCGCACCGACCGGCGCCGGACCCTTCCCTGTGCCGGCGCCCGGAGCGCCACCACCGGTGCGGCGGCCCGGCGCGGCGGGGGGACCGCCAGCACCCCCGGGCGGACGGTGACGAGCTGGACCGGCGAGGTGCACGTGACGTCGGCCACGAGCGCGCCGGCGAACGCAGGTTTGGCCGCGACGAGGACACCGTCCACCACGTCGAGCGCCACCGCGTCGCCGACCAACCCCGCCCCGAGGGCGGCGGCCGTCCGGGCGGCGACCTCCCGGCCGAAGTCGGTGCTGGGCGCGAGCACCACCCACGGCGTCCGGTGCCGTGCCCACGAGGTCAGGGCGGCGGCCACGTCCTCGGCCGCCAGTATCGAGCGTGCGGGACGTGCGGGACGTGCGGCTCGTGCAGGGCGTGCGGCTCGTGCAGGGCGTGCGGCGCCATCCGTGACCAGGCGCAGGACCTCGTCGGCGCCTAGCGCACCGAGCGACGCCGCCAGCTGCTCGTCGGACGGTGGCGGGGCGCCGGAGCTCCCGGGAGGGACCAGCGCCACCACGGTGCCCCCGACCTCGTCGGCCAGCCGGCGGGCGGCTCCGACCAGCTCGGCGGCCATCTGGGGCCGTCCCGGCTCGACCACCGCCACGACCGTCGCGGGACGGCCCGCCGCGAGTGCCAGCCCGGACGCCTGCGACCGCATCGCCTCCCCGGCAAGCTCGGCCACGCCGTTCGGCGGCCGTTGCCCGGGGTCCAGCGCTCCCCGGTCGGCGAGGATCCGGACGGCCTCGGCCACCTGTGCTGCCGGCTCACCCGCCAGGACGCGCCGCGCCCGGTCGTGCAGCAGCGCCCGCACGGCCCCCACCTTGGTCGGGCTGCCGGCGTCGCCCCACGGACCGTCCCCCAGGTCGGCGGCGCCGAGGCGCCCGATGCGCTCGTCCGGCACCGCACGGCGTCCGTCGGGCCCGACCTTCGCCGGCTCGCACAGCCGCTCGGCCACGGACACCACGGCCGGCAGGTCGACCTCGACGTCCTCCCACCCGTCGTCCTGCTCCAGCCCGAGGACGAGCGTGTTGCCGGTGAACGCCATCTCCCGGGCGCCGGCGGCGAACGGGAGGCCCAGCAGTTCGGCGAGCTCCGGCCCGACCTGGCCGGTGTCGCCATCGGTGGAGCTGCGCCCGACGAGCACCAGGTCGAACGGTCCCTGGCGCGCCAGGGCGGCCGCCAGCGCCCGGACAGTGGCCAGCGTGTCGGAGCCGGCGAAGGCCGGGTCGGTCAAGTGGACCCCCCGGTCGGCGCCCCACGCCACGGCCTCCCGGAGGACGTCCTCGGCGGCAGGGGGACCCAGGGTGAAGACGACGGCGTCGCCGCCGGACGACCGAGCCAGCGCCGTGGCCTTGGAGACGGCACGACGGCAGTACGGGTTCATCTCCAGCGGGACGCCCTCCCGGCGAAGGGTGCCGTCGGGCCCGAGCGCCAGCGATTCAACCAGCGGGACCTGCTTGACCAGTGCAGCCACCCGGAGAGGCCGCGTCGGTGCCGGGGAGGCAGCCTCTTCTCCCGTGTCGCGCACGTCCTCGTCCTCTCGTCCGGTCACCGGCGCCCCATGCGGTACCCGGCTGCCCGGTCCAGGGTACCGGCGTACCGGCGCGAGACCGTCGACCAGGACGTGACCGCCCTGGTCGACGGCGTCGCCAATGCGGAGGTACTGCCTGGCGGGGTCGGGCCACGCGCTCGTGGGCATGTCGCAGCGGGGATGCCGAAGGGGTCGCGGATCGGGTGCCCGGCCCGGACTTCCCCAGCACCCGGTCCGGCCCGCGTCGCCTAGACTGCTCGGCGCGCCTCTAGCTCAACGGCAGAGCAACGGACTCTTAATCCGCAGGTTTCGGGTTCGAATCCCGAGGGGCGCACGTTCTTCCAGTTCAGGCGCTTGGTCAGCCTTCCGGCAGCGCCGATTGACCGCCCAACTGACCGCCCAACTGCTCGGCAGCGTCGGCGTGGGGGGTCCATAGCAGGCCGGCCATTGCGGTAGCGACGTGCGTACGTGCCGCCTCCGCCGTGTGGACGTAGACGTTGGACGTGACCCGCTCCGACGAGTGACCGAGCATCTCGGAGATGAGCTTCATCGGCACTCCCGCGGCGAAGTGGAAGGACCCGGCGGAGTGGCGGAGCTCGTGCGTCGTCCACCGGCCGATCCCGGCACGATCTGTGATCGAGCCGAGGCGGTGCCGGTAGTGGGCCGGATCGACCGGCGCTCCGATCGGCGTCGTGAGCACGAGCCCACCGTTGCCCCGCCTTCGACGAGGACCGCTCCCAGACCCGCGTCGGCGGCGCGCCCAAGGGGCTTGCGACGCTGCGGAACCTCGCGATCTCGATCCTGCGCCTGGTCGACGGGCACGGTCGCATTCTCGGCATCTCGCCCACCCTTGCCGGGTCGGTCAGCCACCTTCAGCCGCGGAGAACCAGGCGCGCAGACCGCATCGGCACGCAACATGCCACCGACATTGCCGATCACCCTCCCCTGGAGCCGGCGGCCACCGAGGCGACGATTTCGGGCCGCAGGTGGTCCACCGCCGCTCTCGTCCGCTCCCACAGGACGGGGTCGGCCGAGCCCGGGCGGCGGCGCTCAAGTTCCAGTCGCTCGATGACCCACTCTCGGACGAGCTGGGTCACGCCGATGCCCCAGACCTCAGCTTGGGCCCGAAGCTCCTCCACCACCTCCGGTGGCAGTCGCAGCGCGAAGGCCTCCTGGGGTCGCCCGGGCCGGTTGATCGCGACCCGCCACAGCGTTGAGAGGGGAAGCTCCGTCCGGTCGTAGTAGTCCCGCACCTGGTCCGAGTCCTCGTTTTCTGGCTCGGTCACTTCACTGCCTCCTCGTACTCACGCCGCTCCCTGGGGGTCATCGGACGGGCCGTCACCACGTACGTTGTGCCTGTTGTGGTCGGCTCGTTGAACCGGCCTTATCCACGCCGCCATGAGCACGCGTGTCCAGGACCCCAATAGACAATGAAGGAGAACGGCAATGAGCGTACAGACCACTGCCCACATCAACTTTCGAGGCGACGCCCGCAAGGCTCTCGAGTTCTACCATTCGGTATTCGGCGGCGAACTCTCGATCGCAACCTACGCTGACATCCAGGCCGTCGAGGACCCCACCCAGACCGACAAGGTGGCCTTCGGACGGGTTACCGCCCCGAACGGCTTCGACATTATGGCCTACGACGTACAGCCCTCCAAGGCCTTCAACCGAGGCGATAACGCCTTCTACGTCACGCTCCAAGGCTCGGACGCCAAGGAGGTCAAGACCCTCTGGGACGGCCTCGGTGACGGGGCGGCCGCCATCCTCATCCCACTCGCGCCCGCTGCTTTCGCCCCCCTCTACGGCATGCTCACCGACCGCTTCGGCGTCACCTGGATCGTCGGTGCCATGACCGCGTCATAAGAACGGGTCGATTAGCGAGTCACGTGCCATCACCGATGCGGAGCGGCGCGCCCGGCTCGGCCGCCGACACGGCCTCAGTGAGCCCGTGTCGGACCCGCTCGCGGCAGTGGAGGCCGTCGTCTGCCTGCACGCGACCGAACCGGCCAACGTCTACCTCTCGGCTTGGGCGCGCTCGGGGGCAAGCCGGGCGGACGTCGATCTCTCTCTGTATACCGATCGCAGCATCGTCAGGCAGTTGGCGATGCGGCGCACCGTGTTCGTCTTTCCCCGCAACCTGCTGCCCGCCCTCCGCGGCAGTGCTGCCGCTCGGGTGGCCGATCAACGTGAACCTGCGGGTGCCGAGAATGCCATCGATGGCCTGCGACCAGCACTTTGACGCCTGGACCCAGGTGAGGAGAGCATCCAGCGATGACCCTCTCGTACCTCTACCGGGCGTTCTGCCGCGTCCTCCAGTTGATCC
>JBOGGF010000477.1:0-3951 GCA_050743965.1 Acidimicrobiales bacterium | reverse complement strand
CTGGGCACGCCGGCGGCCACCGCGTCGGGCGGCCGCCGGGAGCGGTCCACGGGGCCGTCGGGGCGTCAACCGGCGCCGTGCCAGGCCGCCAGCAGCGCCCGGTAGCGGGCGTCCCACCGGTCGTAGGCGGTGCGCAGGGCGGTCGCCCGGGCCAGCCGGTCGGGAGGAGGGCCGGCGGGAGAACTGGGTCCGCCTGGAGGTGCCGGAGCACCGCCGCCGACAGCTCGAAGCCCGGCGCCAGGTCGGACCAGTCGGCAGGCGAGCGCTCGTCGGGCCTCGCCAGCAGCCCCTCACCCCGGGCCACCCACCGGCCGAGCGGCCACAGGCGCCAGGCCAGGTCCCGGTCGTCGGCCACCGTCGCCCGGAGGCAGAGGACGTCGGTGCGGACGTCGTGTGGCACCCGGTTGGGCTGGGTGGCTGGCGAAGGCCCCCAGGATGACGAAGTGCACGTCGAGCCTGTCGGGGCCCGCAGGCTCGGGATCAGCTGTCGTCCTGAGCGGCGCCGACGCTCTTGCGCAGCCGCTCGAGGCTCGCCGAAAGGAGGCGGGAGACGTGCATCTGGCTGATGCCGACCCGGGAGGCGATCTCCGACTGCGTGAGCCCCTGGCCGAACCGCAGCTGCAGGATGGCCTGCTCCCGTGGCGCCAGCCGGGCGACTGCAGGCGCCAGCAGCTGGCGGTCCTCGACCGTGCCCATCGTCATGTCCTCGCCCCCGATGTGCGAGGCGAGCGTCTCGTCATTGCGGTCGGTGGCGTCGATGGACGCCGTGCGGTAGCCCTGCCCGGCCTCCAGCGCCTCGAGGACCGCCTCCTCGGACGCGCCGGTGGCCGAAGCCAGCTCGGCCACGGTCGGGGACCGCCCTAGCTCTTGGGAGAGGGACTCGGTCATCTTGCCGAGCTCGAGGTAGAGCTCCTGGACCCGCCGCGGGGCGCGGACCGCCCAGCCCTTGTCCCGGAAGTGTCGCTTTAGCTCGCCGATCACCGTGCGGGTGGCGAAGGTCGTGAACTCGACCCCCCGTTCGGGGTCGAACCGGTCAACCGACTTGACGATGGCGAGCGACGCCACCTGCACCAGGTCGTCGTATGGCTCCCCCCGGTTGGTGTACCGGCGGGCCAGCTGGTGGGCAAGGCCGAGGTGGGCCGTGGCCAGCCTGTCCCGAAGTGCCGGGTCACCGGTGCGCGACAGATCGAAGAAGAGCTCCTTGGTCTCCTCGCCCGTGGTGCGCGTGTGGTCGGGCGACATCACGCCTTCGAGGACACCCGGCGCTTCCGCAGCCAGGCGCAGAGCTGTCCGTGCCGCTGCTCGCGCCCGTGCTCGTCGACGAGCGCGTCGAGGATCCGCAGCGACAGATCGTCGACCGTCCCGTTGCCCGAGCCTTCCCACCCGGGCCGGGGCTCGAACCAGCAGTTCACCGTGATCGTGCCGTCGGCGTGGTCGAAGGAGAGGTGGAGCCGACCATCTTCGTCGGACCGCACCAGCGAGAGGCACAGCTCCTCGACGGCCAGCCGGAGGTCCTCGATGTCCTCCACCCCGAAGCCGGCCCGGCCCGCCACGGTGGCTGCCGTGAGACGGGCGAGGACCACGAGGTCCGCCTTGACCGGGATCGACAGCTGGACCGTCGCATGCTCGCTCTGGCCGTTCGTGGCCGTGCTCATGCTCATGCAACGCTTCCCACTGCGTCGTCGACCGTCGCGTGGATCGGGAACACGTCGGTGAGGCCGGTGATCTCGAACACCTTCAGAATGCGCGGCTCGGTGATCACGAGGGGCAGGTCGCCGCCCGACTCGCGGCAACGCTTGAGCGCGCCGACCAGGACCCCGAGGGCCGTCGAGTCGAGGAAGGTGACGCCCAGGAGGTCGACGACCACGGTCGACTTCCCCGACGCGGTGAGTGCCTGGAGCCGATCCCGCAGCGGCGGGGCGGTGGCGACATCGATCTCGCCTGCCGCCGACACCACCGGGACATCCCGCGAAGTGTCCTCGGTGATGTGGAAGGTCTGGTCCATCGGTGACTGCTCCTCTCGGTGCGCTCGAAGCCAGGGGCGCTACAGCCCGCGATGCATCCTCGATCGTCGGGGCACCTACCCATGCCGGTCGGTGCGTACACCCCTTTGCTCGCGCTCTCGCCCGGACCGTTCCGGGCACCCTGCAATTCGTACACCGCCCGGCCGGCGGCCGCACCGCCGGACGTGCCTACGACCGCAGGGCGAGCTCGAACCAGACGGCCTTGTGCGTCGGCAGCTGGTCGGTTCCCCAGGTGGTGGCCAGGGCGTCGACGATGGCCATCCCGCGCCCGTGCTCGCGCTCGCTGCTCGGTCGGAGCACGCGCGGCGTGTCGCGGCACTGGTCGGTGACCGCCACCCGCACCGCCCGGTCGTCCAGGTCCACCCGCAAGGTGAAGCGCCCGCCCCCGTGCACGAGGGCGTTCGTCACGAGCTCGTCGGTGAGGAGGACGGCCACGTCGCGCACCTCGGCCGGCACCTCGGGCACGCCGCGCCCCTCGGCCGGCTCCTCGGGCACGCCGCGCCCCTCGGCCGGCTCCTCACCGAGGAGGTCCCCGACGAGGGCGCGCGCCGCGCGGATGCTCCCGGCGTCCCCGCTGAGGCGCTCACTGACAAGGGGCGTCGTCATCCGGCCTCGGCGTGACGACTGCCGGTGCACCGCTCCATTCCCCGTTTGCTCGTTCCGTGCCACTCGAAATCAACTTTCGTCGGCCGCGATTCATCCAACCCCAGGACTTCCCGTCCTTCCCGGGATTTACCTGCCCCCGCTGGCCGTCGGCAAACGCGAAATGTGCTGGCGCACCTCGCGCCGGCAGCGACGTCGCTGTCCGAGGTAGCCGGTAGGGAAGGGTAAGGAGCATTGCGGATGCAGAAACGGGCGCTGGCGCCGTGCCCGACGCCGGCGGGACTAGCGGCGACACTCATTGGAGACCGGTCCGGGTCGGCTCAGGCGGACCCGGGCCGCCCGGCGGTCCCGTCGCCCTCGGGTGGCGCCAGCGTCACTTCGACCGCCGGCTCGCCCTCGCGCGTCGCCAGGCGGTCGGGCGGGATGCCGCCGGCCTCGAGGAGGTCGCCGAGCGCCTGGTCGAGGAGTGCAAGCCGTGCCGGGCGATCGGTGACCGAGAGGCGGGCGACCGGCGTGCGCATGGAGCGCTTCTGGTCCGATTTCTCCCGGCGGATGGCGCCGAGGACCTCGGCCACCATGTCGAGGACGGGCGAGGACGCGGTCCCCTCGCCGGTGGAGGCCCCCGCGCCGGGGCCGGCACCGAGGGCCGGGCCGACCTCTGCCGCGGGGTCGGGCCAGGCCGAACGGTGCACCGAGCCCTCCTGCCACCAGCTCCATACCTCCTCGGTCACGAAGGGCAGGAACGGGGCGAACAGCCGGAGCTGGACCGAGAGCGCCAGCGCCAGGGCGGCACGGGCCGAGGCGGTGGCCGGTTCGGCCGGCTCGCCGTACGCCCGGCTCTTGACGAGCTCGACGTAGTCGTCGCAGAAGGACCAGAAGAACTCCTCGGTGGTCTCCAGGGCCCGGGTGTAGTCGAACCCGGCCAGGGCCGCGGTGGCGCGGTCGACGACGCCGACGAGCCGGCGGAGCATGTCGCGGTCGAGGGCTGTCTTGACCGCGGCCGGTGGCGGGGCGTGGTCCTCGCCAAGCCGCCCGATCACGAACTTGGAGGCGTTCAGGATCTTGAGCGCGAGGCGCCGGCCCACCTTCATCTGGCCCTCGTCCACGGCCGTGTCGGTGCCCGGCCGTCCGCTGGCTGCCCAGTAACGCACGGAGTCGGCGCCGTGGCGCTCGAGTAGGGGGAGGGGGGTGACCACGTTGCCCTTGGACTTGGACATCTTCTTGCGGTCGGGGTCCAACACCCAGCCGGAGATCGCGGCGTTGCGCCATGGCAACGTGTCGTATTCCAGGTGGCTGCGCAGGATCGTGGTGAACAACCAGGTCC
>JBOGGF010000476.1:0-3447 GCA_050743965.1 Acidimicrobiales bacterium | reverse complement strand
CCGTCCTCCTGGTGGACGCGTCCCAGGGGATCCAGGCCCAGACCCTGGCCAACTGCTACCAGGCCATCGAGCACGACCTGGAGATCGTGGCCGTGCTCAACAAGATCGACCTTCCCGCCGCCGACCCCGAGCGCTGCGCCAAGGAGATCGAGCAGGTCCTCGGCCTGCCGGCCAAGGACGTCCTGCACATCTCGGCCAAGACGGGCGAGGGTGTGCGCCAGCTGCTCGACGCCGTCGTCGAGCGCATCCCGCCGCCGAGCGGGGACCGGGACGCGCCCCTGCGCGGGCTCATCTTCGACTCGGCCTACGACCAGTACCGCGGGGTGGTGTCGTCGATCCGGATCGTCGACGGGACCCTTCGGTCCGACACCCGGGTCCGGTTCATGCAGGCCGGGGCGGTCCAGGACGTGGAGGAGCTCGGCATCCGCACGCCGGCCCCGGTGAAGGTGGGCGAGCTCGGGCCCGGCGAGGTCGGGTACCTGGTGGCGGGGATCAAGGACGTCGGGCAGGCCCGATCGGGCGAGACGGTGACCGTCGCCGCCGCTCCTGCCACCGAGGCGCTGGCCGGCTACCGGGACCCCCAGCCCATGGTGTTCTGCGGGCTGTACCCGATCGACGGCGACGAGCTGCCGGACCTGCGCGACGCCCTGGACAAGCTCAAGCTCAACGACGCCAGCTTCACCTACGAGCCCGAGTCCTCCCACGCCCTCGGGTTCGGGTTCCGGTGCGGGTTCCTCGGGCTGCTGCACATGGGATCGTCCGGGAGCGCCTGGAGCGGGAGTTCGACCTCTCGCTCATCGCCACCGCCCCGTCGGTGGAGTACCGGGCCCACCTCACCGACGGGGCCGAGGTAGCCGTCGACAATCCGACCGACCTGCCCGAGCAGAGCCGCATCGACCACGTCGACGAGCCGATGCTGCGGGCGACGGTCCTCACCCCCTCCGAGTACACCGGCACGGTCATGGACCTGTGCCAGAGCCGGCGGGGCGACATGGCCCGCATGGAGTACCTGTCGCCCGAGCGGGTCGAGCTCGTCTACGACATCCCGCTGGCCGAGGTGGTGATGGACTTCTTCGACCAGCTCAAGAGCCGGACCAAGGGGTACGCCAGCCTCGACTACGAGCCGGCCGGCTACACCACGGCCAACCTGGTGCGGGTCGACCTGCTGATCAACCACATGCCGGTGGACGCCTTCTCGACCATCGTCCACCGCTCGTCGGCCGACGCCTATGGTCGCCGCATGACCGAGAAGCTCCGGGGTCTCATTCCCCGGCAGCTCTTCGACGTGCCGATCCAGGCGGCCATCGGCGGCCGGGTGGTCGCCCGGGAGACGGTCAAGGCCAAGCGCAAGGACGTGCTGGCCAAGTGCTACGGCGGTGACATCACCCGCAAGCGCAAGCTGCTCGAGCGCCAGAAGGAGGGCAAGAAGCGGATGAAGAACATCGGCCGCGTCGAGGTCCCCCAGGAGGCGTTCGTGTCGGCCCTGCGGCTCGAGGACTGACCAGGGGGCGGTGGTGCTTGGCACTCGGTAGAATCGAGTGCCAGGGAGGTCGGCAGCAGCGGGGGATCAGCATGGGAGGCAGCGCCACGGAGAACAGCGCACACCGGCACGGACAGGCGCGTGCGGCCGGCGAGCTCGACGCGCGCAAGGCGGCGGTCCTCGAGGCCGTCGTGACCGAGTACATCGGGTCGGCCCAGCCGGTCGGGTCCCAGCACGTCGCCGAGGCGGCGGGGATCAACGTCTCCTCCGCCACCGTCCGCTCGGAGATGGTGGCCCTCGAGCACGACGGGTACCTGGTGCAGCCGCACACCAGCGCCGGGCGCATCCCGACCGACAAGGGCTACCGCTTCTTCGTCGACCAGCTGGCTGAGCCGGGGGCCCTCGGCCCGGCGCAGCGCCAGAAGGTGAGCCGCTTCTTCGACCACGTGCACGGGGAGATGGAGCAGATGCTGGAGCGCACCTCCGGGCTCCTCTCCGACCTCACCTCCTACGCCTCGGTGGTCCTGCCGCCCGGCCACGAGTCGGCGCCGGTCCGATCGGTGCAGCTGGTGGGCCTGGGGCCGCGCCTGGCGCTCCTCGTGGCGGTGCTGGCCGACGGCGCGGTGGAGAAGCGGACGATCGACCTGGCCGAGGAGGTTCCCGACGAGGTCCTCGCAGCTGCCGCCGCCCAGGTCCACGTGGCGGCACAGGGTCACCCGCTCGGCCAGCGGCCGGCGCCCGCCACGACGGGGGACCCGACGGTCGACCGGATCGCCGGCATGGTGGCGACGACGCTCGGCGAGCTGGTGGCCGAGGACCACGACCGGGTGTTCGTCGGGGGGCCGTCCCGGCTGGCGGCGGCCTTCGACGCGGTCGAGACGGTCCGCTCGGTCCTCGGCATCCTGGAGCAGCAGCTCGTGGTGGTGTCCCTGCTGCGCGACGTGCTCGAGCGGGGACTGTCGGTGGCCATCGGGGCCGAGCACGGCTACGAGCCGCTGGCGTCGTGCGCCGTGGTGGTGGCTCCCGTGTCGATCGACGGGCACGACGCCGGAGCGGTGGGCCTCCTCGGCCCCACCCGGATGAACTATCCGCAGGCCCTGGCGGCCGCCCAGATGGTGAGCGAGCGCCTCGGCGAGCACCTCGGCGGCGGGCGGGGTGGTGCGGACGGCGAGACGACGCGCGAGACCGGCCGCGAGGCGGCCCGGGAAAGGAGGCGTCGGCATGCCGGGCGCTGAGGCGATGGGTGACCTCTACGAGCTGTTGGGCGTCCGACCGGACGCCGGCGACGACGACATCAAGCGGGCCTACCGCAAGAAGGCGCGCGAGCTCCACCCCGACGCCAACGGGGGCGACCAGGCGGCGGAGGCCAAGTTCAAGGAGGTCTCCTTCGCCTACGAGGTGCTGCGGGACCCCGATCGCCGCGCCCGCTACGACCGCTTCGGCGCCGCCAGCTTCTCGCCCGGGCGGGCCGGTCCCACCGGTGGTATGGGCGGCTTCGACTTCGACGGCGGGCTGGGCGACCTGTTCGAGGCGTTCTTCGGTTCGATGGCCGGTGCCACCGGCCACGGGCGCCGCCGGGGCCCCCAGGCGGGGGCCGACGCCGAGGTCACCCTGCTGCTCACCTTCGCCGAGGCCGCCTTCGGGACCCGCAAGGACCTGTCGGTCCGCATCCCGGTGACGTGCACCACATGCGGCGGGACCGGGGCGAAGCCCGGCACCGAGGCGAGCACCTGCCCGGACTGCGGGGGGACCGGCGAGATCCGCCGCATCCGCCAGTCGCTCCTCGGCCAGGTCGTCACCTCGTCGGCCTGCCCCCGGTGCCAGGGGGTCGGGGAGACCATCCCCCACCCGTGCCCGGCATGCCGAGGCGAGGGCCGGCGGATGGAGGACCGGACGCTGACCGTCGAGGTCCCCGCCGGGGTGGAGCAGGGCTCGACCCTGCGGCTGGCCGACCGGGGCCCGGCCGG
>JBOGGF010000475.1:0-3397 GCA_050743965.1 Acidimicrobiales bacterium | reverse complement strand
ATCGTGCACTACGCCGAGCAGCCGTCGGCGCCCTACTCCATGCAGAGCCGCGGCAATGCCGTCAACACGCAGGTGAACAACGTCGTCGGGACGCTGAACCTCCTCTACGCGATCGCCGACGTCGACCCGTCGATCCACCTCGTGAAGCTCGGCACCATGGGCGAGTACGGGACCCCGAACATCGACATCGAAGAGGGGTTCATCGAGATCACCCACCGTGGGAGGACCGACGTCCTGCCCTACCCGAAGCAGCCGGGGTCCTTCTACCACCTGTCGAAGGTCCACGACAGCCACAACATCATGTTCGCCTGCCGGATCTGGGGACTGCGGTCCACCGACCTCAACCAGGGGATCGTCTACGGGCAGGAGACCCCCGAGACGGTGCTGCACCCCGACCTCGCCACCCGGTTCGACTACGACGGCGTCTTCGGCACCGTCCTGAACCGCTTCTGCGTCCAGGCGGTCGTGGGCCATCCGATCACCGTCTACGGCTCGGGGGGGCAGACCCGGGGCATGCTCGACGTCCGCGACACCCTGGCCTGCGTCGAGCTCGCCTGCACCAACCCGCCGGAGGCGGGCGAGTTCCGGGTGTTCAACCAGTTCACCGAGTCGTTCTCCGTCCTCCAGCTGGCCGAGATGGTGGCCGAGGCCTACCCCGGGCGGTCCGAGATCGTGCACCTCGACGACCCTCGGGTGGAGAAGGAGGACCACTACTACCGGGCAGCCCACACCAAGCTGCTCGACCTCGGGCTGGTTCCCCACCTCCTCAACAATTCGACCCTCTCGTCGACCCTCGCCGTGGTCGACCGCCACCGCGACCGCGTCGATGCCAACGCCTTCCGCCCCACGGTCCAGTGGCGTCGCACTACCAGCGTCCTGCCCACCGCGGGCGCTGGGGGCGACGACCGCAACCGCGAGGAGGCCTCGAGCGAGGCGTGAGCCGCCGCCCAGTGGTGGGCCACACGCCGCCGGAGGACCGCGGTGACCGTCCGCCAGCTGGGCAGTAGCGTTTGGCGCCGATGTCTCCCCCCGACCGGCGCCGGCGACGCGCCCGGCCCTCCAATGTGGCGGGGGTCGTCCTCGTCGCAGTGGTGCTCGTCCTCCTGATCGGCGGTCTCACCCGGGTCGAGTCGGTGTCCGGTCCTTACTGGCGCAACGTCGACCGCTCGTACGCTGCCCAGGGCCGGGTCCTCGTCGACCGGTCGAACCGGAGCGCCGTCGAGCTGCGCCAGCTCCTCGCCCATTGGGCCGGCCAGACGCGGCGGGTGCTGGAGGTACAGCTCGACCTGCTGGTGCGGACAACGGCCCGGACGGCCCGGGCCGCTGCAGCGCTGTCGCCGCCGGCACCGTCGGGCGACCTCGGCACTCGCTTCGCCACGGCGCTGGCCGACCGGGCGCGGGCCGTCGCCGACCTTCGGGGGGCGGTGGACGGGCTGCTCGGCATGTCGCCGTTGCCGATTGCCACAGCTGGGGGGACGACACCGGCCACACCGGCCGCCGCCACCACGACGGCGACCGCCGGCGCCGCCACCACGGCCGGTGGCCGCGTGACGCTCTCGGCCGCCCAGGCGGCGAGCGCCATGGGCGATGCCGGCGAGGTGCTGGAGCGGGCGGACCACAGCTACCGCCAGCTGCGGCGGGACTTCGCCCGGGCGCCGGGCGGAGCACGCATCCCGGCTTCCCGGTGGGTCACCGACGGAGCGGCGTGGGCCCGGGGCCCAGTGCAGACGGTGGCCGACCAGCTCGTCGGGGCACCGAGCCTCGCTCCGCTGCACCAGGTGGTGCTGGTGCCGAGCGCCGTGTCGGTCGAACCGGCGCCCCTCCCGGGCGGTGGGGGTGCACCGCCCGGCGGCGCGCTGCTGCCCCCGACGCACTCGCTCGGCGTGACGGCGGTGGTGGCCGACCGCGGCAACGTGGACGAGCGCTCGCTCCATGTCACTGCGACGGTCACACCGGCGGGCGGCGGGAGGGGCGAACGGCAGTCGGCCACCATCTCGCTCACTGCCGGGGCCTCGCAGGCGGTCACGCTGCACCGGCTTCCCGTCGATCCCGGCCGCACGTACCAGCTGACGGTGGCCGTCGCCCCGCCGGCCGGCGAAGCACCCGGTCTCTCGACCTCCACGACGTACACCGTCGCCGTCGCGCCCAGCGCGTCCCCGCCACCGACCACGACCACGACGACGACCCAGCCGACCAAGCACCGGGCCAGGGGCACCACGACCTCGGGTGGCAGCGGGTCGGGCTGAGGGGCCGTCTCGACCACGTCGCCGGGCTGGCCGTAGGATCGCTCGAGGGGACCGGCGCCCGGGTGCTGGCCAAGGTGGCGGTCGCCCAAGGCGATCCCACCGACCGCGCCTGGACAGCAAGGCGCGCCCACACGACCGTGCCCTGGGGGGCACAGGAGGCTTCTCGCTCGTGACCGAGAGCATCACCATCACCGACAACCGGAACGGGGAGTCGATCGAGGTACCCCTCGTCAACGGAGGCGTATCGGCGGTCGAGTGGTCCAAGGTGCTCCCCGGCACCTGGTTCTATGACCCCGGGTTCATGTCGACGGCGCCATGCGAGAGCGCCATCACCTACCTCGACGGCGAGGCGGGGATCCTCCGGTACCGGGGCTATCCGATCGAGCAGCTGGCCGAGCAGTCCACCTACCTCGAGGTCGCGTACCTCCTCCTGCACGGGGAGCTGCCGACGGAGGAGCAGTTCGCCGTCTGGCGGCACGAGGTCACGTACCACACCTTCATCCATGAGAACGTCCGCAAGCGCTTCCTCGAGGGCTTCCACTACGACGCCCACCCGATGGGGATGCTGGTCTCCGCCGTCGCCGCCCTCTCCACCTTCTACCTGGACGCCAAGGACATCTTCGACCAAACGTCCCGGCAGAAGCAGATCATCCGGCTCATCGCCAAGATGCCGACCCTCGCCGCCGCCGCCCACCGGTTCAGCGTGGGCATGCCGTTCGTCTACCCGGACAATTCGCTCAACTTCCCGGCGAACTTCCTCTCCATGATGTGGAAGGTGGCTGAGCCTCGCTTCGAGGCCGACCCGGTGCTCGTGCGCGCGCTCGACCTCCTGTTCATCCTCCACGCCGACCACGAGCAGAACTGCTCGACCACGGCCATGCGGGTCGTCGGCTCGTCGCATGCCGATCCCTACTCGGCCACGGCGGCGGCGTGCGCCGCCCTCTACGGCCCCCGCCACGGCGGCGCCAACGAGGCGGTCATCCGCATGCTGACCGAGATCGGGTCGATGGACAACGTGCCGGCCTTCGTCGAGTCGGTGAAGAGCGGGCACGGGCGCCTGCAAGGGTTTGGCCACCGCGTCTACAAGAACTACGACCCTCGGGCCAAGATCATCAAGCGGACGGCGGACCAGGTCTTCGAGGTGACCGGGA
>JBOGGF010000474.1:0-1805 GCA_050743965.1 Acidimicrobiales bacterium | reverse complement strand
GAGGAGGTAGAAGGGCCACGGCTGAGCGAAGAGCGACGAGCCGATGGCGGGGATCTTGGACAGCAGCGGCACGGACACCGGTGTGAACTTGGCCGATCCCGACTTGAACACTGTGCTGAAGTAATCGGTGGCCCCGAGGACGAGGGCGTCGAGGGTCAGGCCGACCACGAACGTATTGGCGGCCAGACGGTGGCTGAAGTTGGCATGGATGGCGGCGACCAGTAGGCCGGCGCCGATGCCCGCCAGGAGGCCGAGGATGAGGTTGCTCGTCGCCGTGGCCACGGCAACGCCGCCGTAGGCGCCGGCCAGCATCATCGCCTCGATCGAGATGTTCAAGGTGCCCGCCCGCTCCGCCATGTACTCCCCGCTGGCAGCGAACAAGAGTGGCGTGCTCTCGGCGAGTATGCCCGAGATGACGATCGAGGAGTCGACCGAGACGCTCACCGCCAGACCCTCCTCACGAAGCCCTCACGACGCCCTCACGACGCCCGAAGAGCCAACGCCCGCGCCGCCTTCAGGCGCCGCGCCCACTCCCGCCGCTCCAGGTACACGGGGGGGAAGACCGCGGCCAGCACCAGCAGTCCCTGGAGCACCTGGGCCAGGTAGTCGGGGACGCCCGTCGCCAGGAAGTAGTTCCCCCCCGTGCGGATCATGCCGAAGACGAAGGCGACCGGCAGCAGCCAGCCCGGCCGGTTCCGGCACACCAACGCCGCGAGCAGCCCGTCGTTGCCGAAGTTGTTGGCGAACCCGCCCTGGATCCGGTAGACCTCGCCGGTCAGCATGACGCTGCCGGCGAGGCCGGCGAGCGCACCGGAGAGGACCAGCGCCCCGCCGGCCACGGACGCCACCTTGATCCCGAACCGACGGGCGGCGACCGGGTTGGCGCCGACCATGCGCAGTCGCACGCCCCAGCGGCTGCGGCCGAGGAGGACGATGAAGGCGCCGAGCAGCACCACGGCGATCACGATGCCGAGGCTGACGCCGAAGGACGGGTACGAGCCGGGGTGCGGGAGGCGCACGGTGGCGGGAAGGAGGGCCGACTGGGCCAGCGACCCGACCTGGCTCTTCGAGGGCTGCTCAAGGAGCTGCTGGCTCGACACGGTGTAGTCGAGGATCTGTGTGGCCACGTACGTGAGCAGGAGCGTGGAGATGACCACGTTGATCCGCCGCCACACGTACAGCCACGCAGCCAGCCCGGCCCAGACCGCACCGCCGGCAAAGCCGGCGACCAGGGCCAGCACGAGCACCAGGGCACCCGGTCCGTGGACCTTCAGCGCCACGAACGCGGCGCAGACCCCGCCGAACACCAGCTGACCGGTCTGGCCGATGTTGAACATCCCGGCCCGCACGGCGATCAACGTCCCGAGCGCCACGAGCAGCACCGGGATGGTGTCGTCGAGGGTGCGGCCGAGCGCTCCCGGGCTCGACACGCTGCCCTTGAACAGGGCGCTGAACACACTGCCCGGCGCGTGGCCGACGACGAGCACGAGGAGCGCGGTGATCCCGAGCGCCGCAAGGATCGACACGAGGTACAGACCCACCATGCGTGCCGTCTCGGCGGACCGTGACGGCAGGAGGTCGTCGGTCACCCCGGTCGGCTCTTCGGGGAGGGGACGGGCCGGCCGCCAGGCGGTGATGGAGCTCATCCCACGCTCCCGCCCATGAGGAGACCGAGACGCTCGACGTCGATCCGGGCGCGGGGCATCTCTCCCACGATGCGGCCGGCGTGGATGACCACGATCCGCTGCGCCAGGGACAGGAGCTCGTCGAGCTCGGTCGAGATGAGGAGTATGCCCACGCCGCGG
>JBOGGF010000473.1:0-1534 GCA_050743965.1 Acidimicrobiales bacterium | reverse complement strand
TCCCCGAGGAGCCGAGCAGGTTCGAGCGCCACACCGTGAGCACCCGGGGGAAGTTGGCCGGGTCGTCGGGATCGGTGGCGGCGAAGCGGAGCCGGCCGGCCTGGAGCTCGGAGACGACGTAGTCCTCGACGCCCATGCCGGCCGATTCGGCCTGGTCGGCCAGGTCGAGTGGGCTGCGGTCGAAGGCGGGGTGGGAGGCGAGCCATCCCTGGCGCGCCGCGTACGCGTTCAAGTCGGCGACGGTCTTGCCGGTGAAGCGGCCCTCGCCGAGCGGGGTGGAGAGCAGGTCGGCCCGGGCTCCCTCGTAGCGCCACTGGTCGGTCGCCAGGTACCAGTACGGCGTGGCGGGCTGGTGGCGGGTGGGACGGGCCCAGTCGTAGGCGAAGGCGAGGGTGGACCACCCGGTCAGGGGACGGACCTTCTCCTGGCCAACGTAGTGGGCCCAGCCGCCGCCGTTCACGCCCTCGCAGCCGCCCAGCATGAGGAGGGAGAGGAACGTCCGGTAGATCTGGTCCGAGTGGTACCAGTGGTTGGTCCCCGCTCCCATGGCGATCATCGACCGGCCACCCGAGACCTCGGCGTTGCGGGCGAACTCCCGGGCCACCCGGGCACAGGCCACGGCCGGGACCGAGGTGACCTGTTCCTGCCAGGCCGGGGTATAGGGCACCGAGGCGTCGTCGTAGCCGGTCGGCCATTCGCCGGGGAGGCCCTCTCGGGGGACGCCGTAGTTGGCCATCACCAGATCGAACACGGTGGTCACGAGGCGGCCGGCGACCCTGACGGCGGGCACGCCCCGGCGCAGTACCGCCCCGCCCGGGCCATCGCCGACGTCGAAGCGGGGAAGGTCGACGGCAACCGCCTCGACGCCCGGACGGCCATGGCAGCTGAGCGCCGGACGGATCCCGCCGAGGTCGAGGTTCCAGCGACCCTTCCCCTCTTCCCCCCAGCGGAAGCCGATCGAGCCGTTGGGCACGACGGGCTCGCCGCTGTCCTCGTCGAGCACCACCGTCTTCCACTCCGCCGCTCCTGCTTCGGAGCCAAGTGCGGGAGCGCCGGCCGCGTCCTGGGCCGCCGCGCCGTCCTGGGCCGCCGCGCCGTCGTGGTCGAGGTCGGCGGCGGTCAGGAAATGGTCGGGCACGTAGCCCTCCCCGCGCTCTTTGAGCGTGACGAGGAACGGCAGGTCGGTGTAGGTGCGGGCGTAGTCCTCGAAACGGGGGACCTTGCGGTCCCGGTAGAACTCGGTCAGCATCACGTGGCCCATGGCCATGGCGAGCGCTCCGTCGGTTCCCGGGTTGGCGGCCAGCCAGTCGTCGGCGAACTTGGTGTGGTCGGAGTAGTCCGGGGAGATCACCACGACCTTCTGGCCCCGGTAGCGGGCCTCGGTCATGAAGTGCGCGTCGGGCGTGCGGGTGATGGGGAGGTTGGTGCCCCAGATCAACAGATAGCTGGCGTTCCACCAGTCGGCAGACTCGGGCACGTCGGTCTGGTCGCCGAACACCTGGGGGGATGCCGGCGGCAGGTCGGCGTACCAGTC
>JBOGGF010000472.1:0-6378 GCA_050743965.1 Acidimicrobiales bacterium | reverse complement strand
GCCGTGCCCCGTGACCCGCCGGTGCCGCCCCGCGCGCGGGTGCCGGCGGCGCGGGTGCCAGATGCCCGCCCGTTGGCTCCGTTGTCGGCCGCGGCACGCCGGCGGCCAGTCTGACTGGTTCCCTCTCGGGGCCCGATGGTGCGCATGGGAGAGGACGTTATCAAACTGCAGAGACGATGCAAATGTGAAAACGGAGCATTTCTTCGATGACGCAAGTGCCGGCCACCGACTCGCAACGACTAGGCATCTTTCCTCGATTCCCACGACGGCCGCCGGTTATCCGTGGCCCGCCGAAGTGTCGGGCGAAGGATGGCGTCGTCCCTCCTAGGCTGGCACCCGGCGGCGCGCTGCGGTGGTCGGGCGCGCGGCCATGGTCAGAGGGACGAGGGGGCTCCATCGCGACCGCTGGGCCTAGCGTGCGCCGATCCGCCGCCCGGCCGCCATCTCCACCACGTCGTCGAAGCCGGCCAGGTCCTCCTCCCGGTGGGTGACGAGGAGGACGCTGCGACCCTCGACGTCCGAGGCGGCGAGCACGTCGGTCAAGAGGCGTTCCCCGGTGGCGTGGTCGAGGCCCGCAGTCGGCTCGTCGAGCACGAGCACCGGGCCGCCGGCCAGCAGCGCCCGGGCCAGGGCGATGCGCTGGCGCTGCCCCCCGGACACCAGGGACCCGAGCTCGCCGACCGGCGTGTCCAGGCCGTCGGGAAGCGTGGCGACCCACCCGTCGAGCTGGGCCAGGCGGAGCGCCACCGCCACCTCCTCTTCCGTGGCCCGCGGACAGGCGAGGGTCACGTTGTGCCGGATCGACCCGGCGAACAGATGCGCCTCCTGGTCGACCAGGGACACCGTCCGGCGGACCTCGGCCTGGTGCAGCCGGTCGATCGGCGTTCCGCCGAGGCTGGCCCGCCCGCCGTCCAGGGGCCAGAACCGCAGCAGCGCGTGGACGAGGCTCGTCTTGCCGGCCCCGCTCGAGCCGACGACGGCCACCCGACCGCCCGGTGGCAGGGAGAGGGAGAGCCCATCGAGGGCCCACGGCAGGTCGGGGGCGTAGCGGAGGCGGGCGTCGTCGACCGCAACCTCGGGCACGCCGTCGGGCACGGTCTCTGGGCTGACCGGGTCGGCGACCGGCACCGGGACGGCGCCCACCGCCAGGAGCCGACGCCCGGCGGCGGCGACGTCGGTCGCGCGCAAGGCGGCCTGGCCCACGGCCGGCACCGTCTCGAAGGCCGCCACCGCCGCCAGCGGCAGGACCCCCAGCATGACGGGCGACAGCCGGTGACCGTGGACCGCCGACACCCCGAAGAGGAGGACGCCGCCGACCGCGCCGCCGACGCACAGCGTCACCAGGGCCGAGGTGGTGCCCGCCGCCCACGACCGGCGCCGCGCCAGGCGGGTGAGCTCCCTGTCGGCGCCATCCACCCGGTCGAGGAACGCGTCCTCCTGGCCGAAGGCGAGGAGGTCGGCGGCACCGGTGAGGAGATCGACGACCTCGGCACTGAGCTCGCCGCGCAGCGTGGCCTCCCGCCGGCGTCCAGGGCTGGCGGCGACGGCGACGATCGGGGTGGCGACGAGCGCCACGGCGAGGCTCCCGGCCAGGACCGCCCCGGCAGCGGGGAGGATCGCCGCCACCACGACGACCGCCAGGACGGCGGCGCCCGTCGTCACGGCGAGGGGAAGGAAGGCGCGGAGGTACAGGTCCTGGAGAGTGTCCACGTCGTCGGTGAGCCGGGTGAGCAGGTCGCCGCTGCGCCACGCTCGGAGCCCCGCCGGGGCGAGCGGCTCGAGGCGGTCGTAGAGCCACACCCGCCACCGGGTGAGCGAGCGGAAGGCGGCATCGTGGGCGACGAGGCGCTCGCCGTAGCGCAGCGGGCCGCGCAGGAAGGCCAGCACCTCGACGGCGGCAAGGAGACCGGCGATGGCTCCGAGCCCCGGCCGGAAGGCGGCGCGATCGACCACGTAGCCGGACCCCGCCAGCAGCCCGACCGTGGCCATGGCGCCGGCGATGCCCAGGAGCACGGCACCGGCGAACCGCCCCCACGGCGGTGCGGCGATGCGCACGAGCTGGCGGACCACGGCCACCGAGGACGGCTCCCGATCGGTCACGACGCCGACCTGGCATAGCCGATGCCGCCGACTGGCCGAGCGCCCTCCGCCGTTCCCAGGGTGACGACCCGGTCGACCCGGCCGACCAGCTCGGGCCGGTGGGCGGCGACCAGGACGGTCCGACCGTCGAGCCAGGGCCCGAGGCTGGACCGCAGCGCGGCCTCGGTGGTGCGGTCGAGGTGCGCCACCGGCTCGTCCAGGAGGACGAGGGGCGCATCCTTCAGGGCGCCCCGGGCTAGGGCCAGGCGCTGGCGCTCCCCCGCGCTGAGGGTCAGGCCTCGCTCGCCGAGGGGGGTGTCCAGGCCCCGCGGCAGGGCAGCGACCATCGGGGCGAGCCCGGCGGCGTCGAGCACCGACCGCAGCCGTTCCTCGGAGGCTGTCGGGTCGCCGAGGCGGAGGTTGTCCGCCAGCGTCCCGGTCACGAGCGACGGTCGTTGGGGCACCCACGCCACCCTTCGACGCCAGCTGGCCGGATCAACCGTCGAAAGGTCGACGCCACCGACGGTGAGGGTTCCGGCGGTGGGCGCCACGAAGCCGAGCAGGAGCGAGAGCACGGTCGACTTCCCTGCACCCGAGGGCCCGACCAGCGCGACGTGCTCGCCGGGGTCGAGCACGAGATCGAGGCGGTCGACCGCCGGCTCGACCCGCCCGGGGAACGACACACGGACGCCGGCCAGCCTGACCTGGGCCAGGGCGGGGTCGGGCGCGGCGGACCGGTCGTCGGGAGCCCCGACCGCCTGTGCGGGGGGCCGCGCGGGCGCCCCCGGTGCGGTCTCGTCGAGCATGCCCAGGATGCGCTCCGCCGCCGCCCGACCCTCGGCGCTGGCATGGAATTCGCTGCCGGCCCGACGAAGGGGAAGGAAGACCTCGGGCGAGACGAGCAGCACGGCCAGTGCCGTGTACAGCGAGACGCTCCCGCCGAGGAGGCGCAGCCCCAGCACCATCGCTACCAGTCCGGTCCCGATCCCGGCGAGGAACTCGAGCGCCAGGGCGGAGAGGAATGCGACCCGCAGCGTCCCCATCGTGGTCTGGCGCAGACCCTCGGTCGCCTCGGCGACCTGCCGACGGCCGTGCCGCTCCTGCCCGAAGGCCCGCAGGGTGGGGAGGCCCCGTACCAGCTCGAGGAAGCGGGCGGAGAGCGACGACATCCGCCGCCACTGTTGGCGGGTCCGGGCGGCCGACTCCCGGCCGAAGAAGACCATCGCCACCGGCACCAGCGCCACCAGTCCGACCAGCACGAGGGCGGACACCCAGTCCTCCCATGCCACCCAGGCGAGGATCCCCACGGGTGCCAGGCCCGCCAGCACGGCCTGCGGCAGGTAGCGGCCGAAGTAGGCGTCGAGTGCGGCGGTGCCGCGGGTGGCGGCGAGCGAGAGCTCTCCGGCCCGCTCGCCCGCCAGCCAGGCTGGTCCCAGGCCGAGAGCGTGCCGCAGCATCTGGCGGCGAAGCACCGACGTGACCGTGGCCGAGGTCCGCTGCGCCGCGGCCTCGGCGGCCCAGCTGCAGGCGGCCCGGACGACGAACGCGACTGCCAGGCCGGCCAGTTCGGGCGCGACGGCGGCGACCGGCACCCGGTGGAGGACCGACCGCTCCACGACGGTCGCCAGGAGCACGGCCTGGGCGACCACGCTGGCGGTGGCGACGAGCCCCACTGCCACGGCCATCGCCAGGTAGCGCCGGGTGGCCGCCACCCGCGAGGCCAGCCGCCGGTCGATCAGGCCACCGGAGCGCCGCGGGGCGGCGTTGGTGGTCATCAGGTCCACCACGCTACCCACCGCCAGCGCCACAGCGCGAGTCGCCACCGGTCCCGCGGCCTCTTACCGGTGGCCGGCTCCGGCTGCCTGCCCCCCGGATCTCTAACTACGGGTGGTCGAGCGTGTAGCAGCCGGTGGTGCCGAAGGCGGCGCCCCTCCACCGGAGCCCGCCTCGGTGCCGCCATGTCGGCATCGCGGTCAAGGGGAGGGAGGGAACCTCCCGGGTGCTGGCGGCGTACCGCGCCACCTGGAGCGCCAGCCCCCAGCCGAAGTAGCTCGCCAGGCGCTTGCCCCGCAGCACCCGCACGAGGTCACGGCGGATCGTGCCCGAGTTGACGAGACTCTCGCGGATCGCCGGGACGACCCCTTCGGGGACCCGCCCGACGGGCCGGGCGGCGTGGCGACCGCGGCGGTGAGGGGGAGGAGGGCGACGAGCCGTACCCCGGGTACTGGGCACAGGCTGCGCTGGCGGTAGAGCGGCCCCTGGCGGATCAGGGAGCGGATCATCGGCATGCTCATCTGGATGTCCTCCTGCGAGCTCTCCATCTTGGAGATGTCCAGCAGCAGGTGGGTCTCCCATACGCCGGCGATGCCGTAACCCGGGCCCGACCCGGTCGGGGGGTAGAAGACCCGGTCGGGGCGCGGCAGCGGACCGGCCAGCACCACGACGTGGAGCGGCGGGTGCGGGTGCGTCGTCGGGTACTCACGCACCACGTAGGTCCCCTCGCTCACTTCGACGATGTCCACCGTCCGATGGGTGATGTGGTGGAGCCGTGCGATCTGGGCTGCCATGCGGGTGGCGAGGACGGGCAGGGCCTTGGTGGTGCCCCGGCTGCGGTAGGGCAGCGGGCGGCCGCTCGACCGACAGTCCGGCGTACGAGAATTGGGTCGTGTAGAAGCCCGTGAAGCGGTCGACCGGAGTACTGCCTTGCCAGTTGCTCTGGAAGCCGTCGGCGAGCATCACCGCCCGCCGGCAGTTCGGCGGGGGATCCTGGGATAGGCGGCGGGCCGGCGCGTATCCCTTGCCGATGGCCGGCACCCCGCTGGCGGCGAGGACGGGGAACCCCGTCACGGCGAGGGCGAGGGACACCGGCACCAGGACCATGCGGTCAAGCCCTACGTCGCCGGCGCGCCGACGCGCCGGGGCCTCGGCGGCACAGACCCGGACGAGGTGGTCCCAGCACCATACGTCAAGCAGCCCGCCGACGGCCGCCGTGACCAGGACGACCCAGCTGGGGCTGTAGTCGATGCCGATGGCCGTGGCGGTGACGGCGGCGAAGTCGATGGCGGTCCACGCCGACCAGCACCGCACCGAAGAGCCCGCCGAGGATCGGGAACGACACGGAGCTGACGCCGGTCACGAAGGAGAGGGCTCCTCACGGGGACATGGCGGCCAGCAGCAGCAAGGTGGCGACGGCATTGCTGCCGAGCAGCCGGCCCCAAGGCGGGACGGCCTGGCGATCGGGCCAGAAGGCCCGGACGAAGTACGAGTTGAACGCCGTCCGGAACGTGACGGCAGCAGCCAGCTCGCCCGCCAGGGGTCCCCAGCCTGTGGCGTAGACGAGGATCCAGCGGATGTCGTGGTATACGCCGATCGGCGGCACGACGCTGGCCTGGGCTGCCAGAGGGAGCTTGGCGACAATGCCGGCGGCGCGCAGCCCCGCGACCTCGGCCACCGCCAGTGCCACGGCGAGCGCGACGGCGAGCGCGACGGCGAGCGCGACGGCGATGGCCCGGGGTGAGCGGGTCACCGACCGGGGTTCCGACAGGGAGTGGGAGAGGCGTCGCACCACCACGGGGGCGCCCATCCCAGGCGGATCGCGGCCAAGCAACGCCCCGCCGAGGCGCCTCCGTCTGTCACCGTCAGTCGGCGGTGGGGCCTGCCGCGCCCGGGCCGACGCGCCCGCTCGTCGTTCCGGGCGGACTGCCCGACACACAGGCTGGCGACGGTGAGCCGGCCTGTAGGCGGGATTCTGCTAGGCCAGCACGTGGCCAGCAGTGGAGTGCTGTAGAACGGCGCTGAGCAGGGGCGATACCTCGGGCCGTCCTGCTCGGGCATGGTGGAAGTGTCCAAATAGTTGGGACGTTAGTTGGGACGTTTTTGTTCCCGGCATCCGCCACCTGCACTCGCAGTGTCGCTACCGTCGTCGGCGACATGGTCGCGTCGTGCTGCGTCTGCCTCACCCGCCCGTCCGTGGCGCGGGGCCGCTGCGACGCCTGCCGCCACTATCTCGCGCGCAACGGCTACGACCGATCCTGGGCGATGGTGGAGCGCCAGCACGCCCGGGAGAGCCTGGCGGTCGACGACCCGCCGGACCTCCCGACCGGCCCGCCGCAAGCGCCCACGCTGTCCGATGGTGAGGCGGCAGCGGCCGAGGCGACCAACGCCGGGCGAGCGCTGATCCGCCAGCTCATGCAAACACCGCTCGATCTCCCGTCCCTCGCCGAGCTCCTACAGCGGCCGCCGTGGATGGCCCGGGCCCGATCGTTCTGCGAACGCTGTCCCGTCCGCCCGGAGTGCTTC
>JBOGGF010000471.1:0-8122 GCA_050743965.1 Acidimicrobiales bacterium | reverse complement strand
GGGCGCGGCCGCCGGTGCGAGCGGGTCCCGGAGCGGGACCAGCAACGGGGGGACGGCGTCGGCCGGCCCGGCCGGGGCGTCGGGGCGCTCGGCACCGGCGTCGGCGTGCGCCCTGTCGGCACTCCGGCACCACCGGGGGACGGTGAACATCGACTTCTGGGAGTCGATGCACACAGCCAACGGCCAGACCCTGACCACGTTGACCAACGCGTTCAACTCGTCACAGCACGCCGTCGACGTCACGCTCGTCACACAGGCGAGCTACACAGACACCTGGACAAAGTACCGATCGGGCCTGAGCAACGGGCAGCTCCCCGACGTGGTGCAGCTCACAAGCACGGACCTGCAGGGCATGGTCGACTCGCGTTCCGCCCTGCCGGTGCAGTCGTGCATGGCGGCGTCGCACTACCAGACGGCGGACTTCATCCCCCGCGTCCTCGACGCCTTCAAGGTGGGTGGCGTCCAGGTCGGCATGCCGTTCGCCATCTCTACCCCGGTCCTCTTGTACAACAAGCTCGCCTTCGCTGCCGACGGCATCAGCGCACCGCCGTCGACACTCTCCCAGATGGTGGTCGACGCCAAGGAGCTGAAGGCACAAGGCAGCGGCATGGGGCTCAAGCTCGATCCCTGGCACCTCGAGGCGTGGCTGGCCACCGCCAACCAGCTCTTCGTGAACAACGCCAACGGTCGCAAGGGCCGCGCCACCAAGGCGGTCTTCGACACGGCGACCGCCCGCAAGATCTGGACCGCGCTGGACCAGCTCGTGACCTCGGGGGCCGCCACCACCAACCCGGCCCAGGGCACAGGAGAGTTCAACAACCTCCTCGGCATCGGGAGCGGGCAGTACGCCATGACGATCGACACGTCCGCCGTCCTCGGCACCGTGAGCGCCGTGCTGTCCAAGGGCACATATCCCGACGTCCAGATGGGGGTGGCGCCGCTGCCGGTCTTCAGCCGCTCGGTCAAGGGCGGCCTCGAGCCGGGCGGCTCGGCCCTCTACATCTCCAACCGCGTGCCGAAGCTCCGGCAGGCGGCGGCATGGCAGTTCGTGCGCTTCCTCGACAGCACGGCATCGCAGGCCAGCTGGGCCGCCGGGACCGGCTACATCCCCATCCGCACCTCGGCGACGAAGACCTCGACGGTGCTGGGACTCTGGCAGCGGAGCCCGGGGTACAAGGTGGCCTATGCGCAGCTGGTCGACGGGGGCAGCTCGGCCGCAACCGCCGGTGCGGCCCTCGGCCCGTACCCGCAGGTGCGCCAGGCCGAGCTCACCGAAGAAGAGGCCATGCTGACTCACGGCACCGCACCCAAGGCGGCCGTGGCGGCGGCGGCAGCCAAGGTCGACCAGGTCCTCAGCCAGTACAACCAGCGCGTCGGGGGGTCTTGATGCGGGTCGTCGCCCTCGGAGGCGGCCACGGGACGGCGACGACGCTGCAGGCGGCCCGTCGCTACGCCGACGACATCACCGCCATCGTGTCGGTGGCCGACGACGGCGGCTCGACCGGTCGGCTGCGCGAGCAGCTGGACGTGGTGGCGCTCGGCGACATCCGCAAGTGCCTGGTGGCGCTCGCCGACGAGGGATCGCTCCTCGGCCGGTCGTTCGAGCACCGCTTCGGTGAGGGCGACCTGGCCGGCCACGCCCTCGGCAACCTGATCCTCGCCGGGCTGGTGTCGGCGGCCGACGACCTCGTGGCCGGGGTGGACGAGGCGGCCTCCCTCCTGGGCGCGGCCGGGCGGGTGCTGCCGGCGACGACGGAGAAGGTCGTGCTCACGGCCGTCGGGGACGGCGGGGCGGTGAACGGGCAAGTGGCGGTGTCGCGCGCCGGGCACATCCGACGGGTGTCCCTGGTGCCCGAGGGCTGCAGCCCGCCCCCCGATGCCGTGACGGCCCTGGGCAAAGCGGACCAGGTGGTCATCGGGCCGGGGTCGCTGTTCACCAGCGTCCTGGCGGCGGCGGCGGTGCCCGGCATCGCCGAGGCCCTGGCGGCCACGGCGGCCCAGCGGGTGTACGTCTGCAACCTCCGCCCGCAGGTGCCCGAGACGGCGGGCTACGACGTGGCGGCCCACCTCGCCGCCCTCGCCGATCACGGGGTCACGGTCGACGTCGTGCTGTGCGACACGTCGGCCGGGGTGCCCCTGGGCGCTCCGGCCACGCCCGTGGTGGACCGCCTGCTGGCGGGCCCCAACGGGCTGGTCCACGACCCTGCAAGACTGGCCGGCGCTCTCTCGGACCTGCTATGAGCGCGGGCGCGGAACGGCGATGAACGTCGGACCGGAAGGACCCGGTGAGACGGGAGAAGCGGAGTGACATGACGGTACGGGTCGGCATCAACGGGTTCGGGCGGATCGGGCGCAACTTCCTGCGGGCGGTGCTCGCCGGCGGCGCCGACGTCGAGGTGGTCGCCGTCAACGACCTCACCTCCGCCGAGACCAACGCCCACCTCTTGCAGTACGACTCCACCCACGGGCGCCTGAGCGAGACGGTGACGGTGGAGGACGGGGACCTGGTCGTGGCCGGCCGGCGCATCAAGGTGCTGGCGGAGCGGGAACCGGCCGACCTGCCGTGGGGCGATCTCGGGGCGGAGGTCGTGATCGAGTCGACGGGTCGGTTCACCTCCCGCTCGGCCGCGGCCGGGCACCTGAAGGGCGGCGCGGCGCGGGTCGTCATCTCGGCGCCCTCGTCCGACGCCGACGGCTCCTTCGTCGTCGGGGTCAACGACGACGAGCTCGACCCCGATCGCCACGTCGTCGTCTCCAATGCATCGTGCACGACCAACTGCTTCGTCCCCATGGTCAAGGTGCTCGACGATGCCTTCGGCATCGTGGGTGGGCTCATGACGACGGTGCACGCCTACACCAACGACCAGAACCTCCTCGACCTGACCCACCGGGACCTGCGCCGGGCCCGGGCGGCCGCCGTCAACATCGTGCCGGCATCGACCGGGGCGGCCCGGACCACCAGCCTCGTCATGGAGGCGATGCAGGGCCGCCTCGACGGCTTGTCGCTGCGGGTGCCCGTCGCGGTGGGGTCGATCACCGACTTCACCGCGGTGGTGCGCTGTGACGTCGACGTCGCTGCCGTGAACGGCGCCTTCGCCGGCGCGGCGTCGTCGGGTCCCCTGGCGGGGGTGCTCGTCTACAGCGACGAGCCACTCGTCTCCTCGGACATCATCGGCAGCCCGGCCTCGTGCACGTTCGACTCGGGGCTCACGATGGTCCAGGCCATCGAGGGCGGCCAGACCATGGTGAAGGTCGAGGGCTGGTACGACAACGAATGGGGCTATTCCAACCGGCTCGTGGACCTGGCCCAGGTCGTCGCCGGCCAGCGGAGGACCCGATGACCAGGGTCGGCCCGGACAGCGGCGCCGAGGACGGGCGGCCCGGTCCCCTGCGGTGCCTCCCCGTGCTGGAGGACCTCGGTGGCGTGGCCGGCAAGCGGGTCCTCGTCCGGTGCGATTTCAACGTGCCGCTGGTCGAGCGCGACGGGCGATGCGAGGTGGACGACGACTTCCGCATCCGCACGGCCCTCCCCACCCTCCAGTGGCTCCTCGACCAGGGGGCAGAGGTCACGGCATGCAGCCACCTCGGGAGGCCCGAGGGCAGCCCGGACCCCCGCTGGGCGATGGGACCGGTGCGTGAGCGCCTGTCGGTGCTCTGTCCCGGGGTCACCCTCCTGGAGAACCTCCGCTTCTCCCCCGGTGAGACGGACAACGACCCGGCCTTCGTCGACGCGCTGGTCGAGGGCCAGGACGCCTACGTCAACGAGGCCTTTGGCGTGACCCACCGGGCCCACGCCTCGTTGGTCGGCCCTCCGGGGCGGCTCCCGAGCGCCGCCGGCCGGCGCCTGGCCCGGGAGGTCGAGGTGCTCGGCGGGCTGCTGGAGCGCCCGGCCCGCCCCTTCGTCGCCGTGGTCGGCGGGGCCAAGGTGGCCGACAAGCTCGGCGTCCTGCGGGCGCTCGCCCCCAAGGTCGACGTCCTGGCGGTGGGCGGCGCCATGGCCTTCACCTTCCTTCTCGCCCTCGGCCACCCCGTCGGGGCGTCGCTCGTGGACGAGGGCAAGGTGGAAGAGTGTCGCCGGCTCATGGCGTCGGGCGCCGAGTTGCTCCTGCCCACCGACGTCGTGGCGCTCGAGCCGGGCGGCACCTTCGGGTCCGCGGTGCGAGGGGGCGGCCCGCGGGGCGGGGGGAAGGTGCTGGGCACCGACATCCCCGACGGCTGGCAGGGCCTCGACATCGGTCCAGAGACGTCCGACGCCTTCGCCGCCGTCATTGCCACCGCCGGCACCGTCCTGTGGAACGGGCCCCTGGGGGTGGTGGAGGACGACCGCTTCACCGCCGGGACCCGCAAGGTGGCCGAGGCGGTGGCGCGTTGCCAAGGCTTCACCGTGGTCGGCGGCGGCGACAGCGCCAGCGCCCTCGACCATCTCGGCATGGCGGACGAAGTGGACTTCCTATCCACCGGGGGCGGCGCGTCGCTCCAGTACGTGGAGCACGGGGACCTCCCGGGGCTGGCGGCGCTGCGGTCGGCGCCGAACGCTTCCTGCTAGGGCTGCGATGGCGGGCAACCCACGGGCAGCGGGGGCTCGACGACCACTCGTCAGCGGCAACTGGAAGATGTACCACGACCACGTCGAGGCGCTCCACACGGTGCGGGACCTGGGACTGCGGCTCGACCCCGCCGACGTCGCCGCCGTCGACCTCTCCGTCCACCCGCCCTTCACCGACATGCGGACCGTCCAGACGGTGGTCGAGGGCGACGCCATCCCGGTCGCCCTGGGGGCCCAGCACTGCTCGCCCCACGACCGGGGCGCCTACACCGGCGAGGTGAGCCCGCAGATGCTCGCCCGCCTCGGCGTGCGCTACGTGATCGTGGGCCACTCCGAGCGGCGCCATCTCTTCGGCATGGACGACGCGGCCGTGGCCGAGACGCTGCGGGCCGTCCTGCGGCACGGGATGATCCCCATCTGCTGCGTCGGAGAGACGGAGGAGGAGCGCCAGGCGGGCAGGACCGAGGAGCGCCTCGGGGCCCAGCTGCGGACCGCGCTGGCCGGGCTCCCGGCCGAGCAGGTCGCCAGCATGGTGGTGGCCTACGAGCCGGTCTGGGCCATCGGGACGGGTACCGCGGCGACGGCCGTCGACGCCGAGGACGCCTGCGACTTCCTGCGCCGGCAGATCGCCGCCCTGTCCGGCGAGGAGGCCGCCCACGGGATCCGCCTCCAGTACGGCGGGTCGGTCAACGGTGAGAACGCCACCGACTTCCTGGCCGAGCCGGACGTCGACGGCCTCCTGGTCGGGGGGGCGAGCCTCCAGGCGGCTTCGTTCGTCGAGATCGCCAGGGCCGCCGGCGCCGCCCTCCCGGCGCGGCGGCGGTGACCGGGCTGGCGGCGGGTGACTGCTGAGACGGGCCACCCGGCGCGCGGCCACCGGTTCCCCGTCGCCTGCTACCGTTCCAGGGCCACCCTGGGCAGGGTCACGGCGTGCCGCCGGTGGCCGGAAATCCTCGTGAAGGAGCGCTCCACGTGCTGACGTGGGTCTACATCATCGTCGAGATCCTCTCCGCCATCGGCCTGCTGTTCCTCATCCTCATGCACAGCGGCAAGGGCGGCGGCCTGTCCGACATGTTCGGCGGCAGCGTCGGCGCGGCGGCGCAGGGGTCGACCGTCGTCGAGCGGAACCTCGACCGGATCACCGTCACCGTGGCCGTGGTCTTCGCCCTCTCCACCCTCACGCTGGACCTCCGGCTGCAGTGAGCCGCCCGGGCCTGCGCCCGGGCCTGCGCCGGCGGCTCCTCGGGGCCGCCCTGGCCGGGATGGCCCTGGTCGCCGCGGCCTGCGGCAGCACCTCCCCGCCATCGGCGGCGGCCAGCACGTCGACCACGGTGCCCTGGGTGGTGGGCACGGGCGGCACCCTCACCATCGGCATCGACCGGGCGCCCACTGGCTGCAACCCCAACACGGCGTCGGGGGACACCTGGGCCGATCGTCTCGTCCTGGCACCTGTCCTGCCGAGCGCCTTCAACGTCAACGGCAAGGATCAGCCCGTCTACGACTCGGCCCTGATCGACCAGGCCGAGCTGCAGAGCACCAGCCCCCAGACCGTCGTCTACACGATCAACCCCAAGGCGGTGTGGTCCGACGGCGTACCGATCACCGCCGCCGACTTCGTCTACACCTGGCAACAGGAGCGCGGGACCGGCGGACCGGTCGGGCTCGGTGCGGCGCCGAGCGGCACGACCACGACCACCGCTGCCGCCACAGCTGCCACAACCGCCACTGCGGGCACTGCGGGCACTGCGGGCACTGCGGGCACAGCTGCCACAGCCACCACACCCGCCACTGCGGGCACAGCTGCCACTGGTGTCGACACGACACCAGCAGGGACCCGGACCACAACGCTCCCCGGGGCCACATCGACCACAGGGACCCTCATGGGCTACCGCCAGATCAGGTCGATCAAGGGCTCGGCCCACGGCCGCACCGTCACCGTCGCGTTTCGCACGCCTTATGCCGACTGGCAGGCGCTCTTCGACGACCTCCTCCCGGCACACGTGCTGGACAAGAAAGGCTGGGACCCGGCGTGCTCGACCGTCGACCCGTCGGTCGACCTCTCGGGCGGGCCCTACGTCGTCAGCTCGGTCGACCCAGGCAAGCAGGTCGTCCTGTCCCGCAACCCACGCTGGTGGGAGCAGCAGGGCAACGCCGCCCGCATCGTCATCAAGACGGCGAGAGGCCCCTCCCAGCTGGCTCAGTGGCTCACCACCGGGCAGGTGCAGGTCGCCCTGCCCAACGGCTTCGATCAGCAGTTCCTCGAACGGGTGAGCTCGTCGCCGAAGGTCCAGAGCCAGGGCCAGCAGTCGACCACATTCCTCCAGCTCGAGATGTCCACGACCGGCCCCGACACGGCGTACCTGCCGGTGCGCCAGGCCATCGCCCACCTCGTCGCCCGCCAGCAGTTGGTGAACCAGGTGGTGGGTTGGGCCGACACGGCCATAGTGCCGGGCACCAGCCATCTCTACGCCGAAAGCCAGAACGGCTATCCGTCGCCCCGTCAGCCGCCGATCCAGATCGCTCAACAGTCGAGCACGACCACCACGACGATCCCCTCCACGCCGACGCCCTCGGCGCCGTTCCCCACCACGGCCGACCCCGCCACTGCCGAGCGCCTCCTGGTCGAGGGCGGCTACAGCCGCCAGGCCGACGGCACCTGGAAGTCCGTCGACGGCCGCGCCCTGACCCTGCGGCTCGCCGTCGACACCGGCAACCCGTGGGCGAGCCGGACGGCCCCCCTCCTGGCGCACGAGCTCGAGGATGCCGGGATCCCGACGACCGTGGTCGATACGCCCTCATCCACTGCGGCCGGCACCGACCTCAGCAGCGGTGCCGCCGACCTTGCGCTCCTGCCGATGCACTCCTCGCCCTACGCCACGACAGCCATCGCCTGGTACACCGACCTGCTCGGCCCGCCGGGACAGGGCGGCTCCCAGGACTGGACCAATTTCGTCAGTCCTGCCTTCGACAATCTCCTGGTCAAGGCATCCCAGCAGCTCAACCCGGTCGACGCTGCGCCCCTGTACACGCAGGCGGACATGCTGCTGTGGCAGCAGATGGTGGCGCTGCCCCTGTTCACTGAGCCGGCGGCCATCGCCTGGACAGGTGCGGTCGGGGGGGTGCAGACCAACCTCGACGGGCCCAACGTGCTCACCACCATCGCCAACTGGGGCCTCAAGGTGCCCCCGGACAGTCCCCGCGCCGCCGCCAACGGCACATAGGGCGGCTGACGCGGAGGATGAGGGGCGGCGGAACGGAGCGGCGGTGGGTCGCGTCGTCAGGGCGGCGTGAGGGCCGGGCCGCAACGGCTGGTTGGGCAGCGCGACGCGCTACCATTCCTTCCCTCGTCGGAGTGGCGGAATAGGCAGACGCGCCAGCTTGAGGGGCTGGTGCCCGCAAGGGCGTGGGGGTTCAAGTCCCCCCTCCGACACTTACTTTTGCCCACGGGTTCGGCGCCTGGCGCGCATGCTGCGCCCGCCGTTGGCCCGCTTCCTGGCCGTGGAGCGCGTGCTGACGGCTCGCCCCCACCCGGGCCGAGGTGCGACTCGACGGTCACCACCCGGCGGGCCGGGTCGT
>JBOGGF010000470.1:0-8975 GCA_050743965.1 Acidimicrobiales bacterium | reverse complement strand
CTCCTGCGCCGGCGCCCTCCCAGCCGCCCGCCGCCCAGGCCCCGTCGCGGCAGCCGGCACCAGCTGCCCAGACGGCGGTGATGCGCTCGTACGGCGACCGGGTGGTGCCCTTCTCCAACATGCGGCGGCGCACCGCCGAGCACATGGTCCGGTCGAAGGCGACGTCACCGCACGCCTTCATCGCCTACGAGGCCGATTTCGAGAACGTCGACCGTGTCCGCCGGGCGTGGGGCGAGCGGTTCAAGGCCGAGGAGGGCTTCTCGCTCACCTACCTGCCGTTCGTGGCCCGGGCGACGGTCGAGGCCCTGCGCGAGCACCCCCAGCTCAATGCGTCGGTGGTCGACGACTCCCTCGTCGTGCACCAGCAGATCAACCTTGGCATCGCCGTCGACCTCAACCACGAGGGCCTCATCGTCCCGGTGGTGCACCGGGCCGAGGAGATCACCCTGCGGGGGATCGCCCGCAGGGTGAGGGACCTGGCCGAGCGGGCCCGTTCGCGCCAGCTGACGGCGGACGACATCGCCAGCGGGACCTTCTCCATCACCAACGACGGGCCGGTCGGCACGTACTACACCGTGCCGATCATCAACCAGCCGCAGGTCGCCATCCTGGCGACCGACGGTGTCCGCCGCCGTCCGGTCGTGCTCACGTTGCCCGACGGCTCGGAGTCCCTCGCCATCCATTCCGTCGGGATGGTCGGCATGAGCTGGGACCACCGGGCCGTGGACGGCGCGTACGTGTCGTCGTTCCTCCGCCGCCTGGCCGAGGTCCTCGACACGCGCGACTGGACGGCCGAGCTCTAGGGAAGGCGATGCTGCGGGTTCGCCGCCTGGGGACCGTCCCCTACGAGGAGGCCTCGGCCCTACAGCACGCCCTGGCCCGGCGGAGCGCCGACGACCACCTGCTCCTGCTGGAGCACCCGCACGTGTACACGATGGGCGTGCGGGCGGACCCGTCCCACGTCCTCGTCGACCCGGCCGCTTTTGGAGCGGCACTGGTCACCAGCGACCGGGGCGGCGACGTGACCTACCACGGGCCGGGCCAGCTGGTCGCCTACCCCGTGGTGACGGTCGACGACGGGCCCGGCGCCGGCCCGGCGCACGTCCGGCGCCTGGAGCAGGTGCTGATCGACGCGCTCGGTGACCTCGGCGTGGTCGGTGCCAGCCGGCACCAGGGCTACCCGGGCGTGTGGCTTGGGGTGGCCGGAGGGCGCCCCCGCAAGATCGCGGCGATCGGGGTCCGGACGGTGCGGGCCCAGGACGGGCGGCGCCGGACCCTGCACGGGGTGGCGCTCAACGTGGCGCCCGATCTCGCCATGTTCGACCACATCGTGCCCTGCGGCATCGCCGAATTCCCGGTTACCTCGCTCGAGGCCGAGGGCGCCCGCGTCACCATGGCCGACGCTGTCGACGCGGTGGTCGGCCGGGCGATCGCCGCCTGGGGGGCGTCCGGGCACGACCGGTGCGACGTCGTGACGGGTGCGGCTCGGCCGGTCGAGACGGCACCGACCGAGCGGCCCCTTCTTCGGCGGCTGCGGCAGGCGGGGGTCGACCCCGAGGGGGGCCTGGCACTGGGGGAGCGCAAGCCGCCGTGGCTGCGGGTCAATGCTCGCATGGGCGAGGACTTCCTCTCCCTCGGCCGGACGATCCACGACCTCGGCCTCGTCACCGTGTGCGAGGAGGCCGGCTGCCCCAACATCTTCGAGTGCTGGGCCGACGGCACGGCGACGTTCATGGTCAACGGGTCACGGTGCACGCGGGCGTGCGGTTTCTGCCTCGTCGACACCCGGCACCCGCTGCCCCTCGACCCCGGGGAGCCCGATCGGGTGGCCGAGGCGGTCGACCGCATGCGGCTGGCCCACGCCGTGGTCACCTGCGTCGCCCGTGACGACCTGGCCGACGGCGGCGCCGGGGCCGTCGTCGCCACCGTCGCCGCCATCCACCGGCGCCGGCCGGCGACCGCGGTGGAGGTGCTGATCTCGGACTGCAAGGGCGACAGCCCGTCCCTGCAGAAGATCTTCGACGCCCGCCCCGACGTCCTGAACCACAACATCGAGACGGTCGCCCGCCTGCAGCGGGCCGTCCGGCCCTCGGCCGGGTACGCCCGCAGCCTGGCCGTGCTGGCCCGGGCGGCGGACGCCGGCCTGGTGGTGAAGTCGGGCCTCATGGTCGGCCTCGGCGAGACGCAGGACGAGGTGGTCTCGACCCTGGCCGACCTCCGGGCCGTCGGCGTGTCGATCGCCACCGTCGGCCAGTACCTCCGGCCCAGCGCCGACCACCTCCCGGTGGCGCGGTGGTGGAGCCCGGACGAGCTGGACCGCCTGGCGGTGGCCGGCCGGGCCCTCGGGTTGGCGCACGTCGAGGCGTCGCCGCTGACGCGATCGAGCTACCACGCCCGCGGCGCCGCCGAGGCCGCCGGCGCCGCCCGCGCCGACATGGCTAACGGAGCTACCGGTGCTACCGGAGCCGCCAGCGCGGCCGAGGTCGCCGGAGCCGCTCGGGCCGCCGGAGCCGTGCCGGTGGCGCTGTCCGCCCCCCGACGCTGACCCACGACGGCCTTCGATCACCTGAGAGGATCCTGAGAGCGCGGGGGCATCCATCGCTCGCCAGGCCGGTGCATCCCGGTTGCTGGCGTTGACAATGCGGATCGCCAATCACTATGATTGGCATCGTCAACCATTCGTAATGGAATGGCAACGGAACCTCCGGCGCCCCCGTAGGGGTGGCAGGCGGGGAGACCAGCTCAGTTCGAACTACCGTACCCGTGGAGCCGGGTGCAGGGGGGGCAAATGGCGCAGGGATGGGTAGCCACGCGCGCCCGGGAGCCCGTCGATGCGATGGGTGCCGGGAGCACGAGGGCCGCGGCACGGGGCTCGCGGCACCAGGGGCGGGGCGTGCAGTGACACATCTTCTCCTCGGGGTCGGCTTCGGCCTCGTCACCGCGGCGATCATCGCCCTTTCGACGGTCGCCCTCTCCCTGCAGTTCTCCGTTACCCGGTCCATCAACTTCGCACACGGCGAGCTGATGACCGTTGGCGCCTACGGTGGCTTCCTGGTGGCCAAGAGCACCTCGAACCTCGCCCTCCAGGCGCTCGCCGCCATGGCGGCCGGCGGGGCACTGGGGTGGATCCTCAACCGGGGCCTCTTCCGGCCGTTCCGGCGCCAGGGGGCCAACAACCTCGTGCTGCTGGTCCTCTCGGTCGCCGCCTCGTTCATCATCCAGGACGTCCTCCAGATCGGCTTCGGCGGGAACTTCGTCAACTACAAGACCGGCACCAGCCCGTCGCACCACATCGGTCCGTTCGACTGGACGACCAACGACCTCATCACCATGGTGGTGGCGGTCGTCGTGCTCCTGCTCCTCCACCTGATGATCCGGCGCACCCGATTCGGCAAGGCGCAGCGGGCGGTCGCCGACGACTTGTCGCTGGCCCGGACCACCGGGATCAGCGCCGAGAAGGTCATCGACGCCACCTGGTTCCTCGACGGCGCCATCGCCGGGCTCGCCGGGATGTTCCTCGCCGTGCAGGTCGGGAGCTTCACGCCGGCCCTGGGCTTCATCTACCTGCTGGTCGTCTTCTCGGCCGCCATCGTCGGCGGGATCGGTCAGATGTACGGGGCCATGCTCGGGGCGCTCCTCATCGGGACCGTGATGGAGGTGAGCGCCATGTACATCGATCCGTCCTACAAGGAGACCATGGCCTTCCTCCTCCTCGTGGCGGTCCTCCTGTTCCGCCCGCAGGGCATCATCCCCGCGCTCGGCTCGGAGGGCAGCGTCGTATGACATACGTCGTAACCGTCGCCACCGTCGGTGCGATCACCGCCATCTTCTGCCTCGGGGTCAACGTCTCGTGGGGCTGGGTGGGGCAGATCGACCTGGCCTACTACGCCTACGTGGCCGTCGGCGCCTACGGGGCCATGATCCTCGAGCTGCCGCCGCCGTCCCACAAGATCGCCACGACATTCCGCAGCTACATCCTCGGGCTGCACTGGCCCTTCATCCCGTCGGTTCTGGCGGCGACTGCCATGGGTGGCGTGGCGGCCCTGCTCGTCGGGCTCTTCGCCATGCGGCGCTTGAGAGGCGAGTACATCGCTATCATCACCGCTTGCACCGCCCTGATGTTCGCCGCTGTGACGACCCAGAGCACACAGCTGCTCGGCGGCTACATCGGGATCTACGGGCTCACGCTCCCCCTCAACACGACGCTGCACCTGGGTGCCGTCGGGTACTCGTACTTCTACCTGGGGCTGTGCGTCTTCTGCCTCGCCCTCGTGTACGTGGTGCTCGAGCGCCTCTACAAGAGCCCGTTCGGCCGGTCACTGCGGGCCGTGCGGGAGAACGAGATGGCAGCAGCGGCCTTCGGCCGCAACCTGTTCTGGCTGCGCCTGCGGTCCTACGCCCTCGGCGGCGCGGTGGCGGCCTTCGGTGGCGCCCTGTACGCCAACTACCTGCTGGCCTGGAACCCGGCGTCGTGGAACCTCATCGAGGTCACGCTCCTGATCTCGGGCGTCGTGGTCGGCGGGCGGGCCAACTCGCGAGGTGTGATCATCGGGTCAGTCATCATCGACTCGCTCCTGCCCGAGATCTCCCGCCTCTTCCCCCTGCTCACCAGCACAACGACGCTCGGGCCCACCGTCGCCTCCATCATCGGCGCCGGCGGCATCATCGTGATGCTGCGCTTCCGACCAGGTGGGATCCTGCGGGAGCCCCGTACCCGGGACCGGTCGCCCACACGGGCGGTGGCCACGGAGGGGGGGGCAGCGGTGCCGGCCGTGGCGCAGGCAGGTGCGGGCGGCTCGGCGACGGGGTCGGCGATGTCCGGCACCACCACCACGATGGAGGGTTCGAGCGGTGACTGACGGTCCGGGTGGCTGCCTCCTCGAGGTCCGGGGGCTGGTGAAGCACTTCGGCGGGGTCAAGGCGGTCCAGGGCGCCACATTCGAGATCGCCCGCGGCGGGCTGGTGGGGCTCATCGGCCCCAACGGCGCCGGGAAGTCGACCGTCATCGAGCTCCTCAGCGGGATGCAGCAGCCCGACGCCGGCACCGTCGTGTTCGACGGCAAGGAGATCCAGGGCCAGCCGGCGTACAAGATCTTCGCCTCCGGCCTGGCCCGGTGCTTCCAGCTGGCGCGGGAGTGGCCGATGCTGACCGTCCTGGAGAACCTCCTCATCGCCATCCCGCCAGCGGGGCACGACACCCTGCCGTGGGCCTTCCGTTCCCCGCGCCGGCTGAAGGCGGAGGAGACGGCGGCTCGGGAACGCTGCCTGGAGATCGCCGAACGGTACCGGCTCTTTCCGCTGCGCAACGACTATGCCTACACCCTCAGCGGGGGCCAGAAGCGGCTGCTCGAATTCGCCCGGATCGCCCTGGCCCAGCCGAAGCTGGCACTGCTGGACGAGCCGATGGCAGGGGTGAACCCGGTCTTGCAGGTCCAGATCGAAGAAGGGATCCGCCGGCTCCTCGCCGGGGGGTCGACGGTGCTGCTCATCGAGCACAACCTGGGCTTCGTCGAGCGGATCTGCGACCGGGTGATCGTGATGGTGGAGGGGCGCGTGGCCGCGGCCGGCTCGATGGCCGAGCTGCGGGACAACCCCATCGTGCAGGATGCCTACCTGGGAGACGCCAGTGCTGTCGGCTGACCGGACTTCGTCGGAGAAGGAGAGCCCGTCGCAGGGTCCCACCCTGGTGGTGGAGGACCTGACCGTGGGGTACGGCACCTCGCCCGTGGTGCAGGGGGTGAGCGTACGGGCCAGGCCGGGCGAGCTGACGGCGATCGTCGGCCCCAACGGCGCCGGCAAGTCGACGCTCTTGAAGGGGATCGCCGGCGTGCTCCGCACGAGCGGGGGCCGCACCCTCCTCGGGGACGACGACGTGACCAACCTCTCGCCCGAGCGGCTGATCCGGCGGGGCATCTCCTACGTCCCGCAGGTGGCGAACGTCTTCCCGTCCCTGACGGTGCGGGAGAACCTCGAGATGGGCTGGTACATCCGCCGAGGTGAGGCGAAGTCCCGCATCGACGAGCTGTGCGCGATGTTCCCCGACCTGAGGGATTCCCTCAACCGCCAGGCGCGGACTTTGAGCGGCGGCCAGCGCATGATGCTGGCGCTCGGCCGTGGCCTGATGGTCCATCCGAAGGTGCTCCTGCTCGACGAGCCGACGGCCGGGCTGGCGCCCAAGGTGGTCGACCTGGTGTGGGCCCACGTGCTCGAGATCAAGGCGTCGGGACCCGCCGTCCTCGTGGTCGAGCAGAACACCCGACGCTCGCTGAGGGATGCGGACTGGGGCTACGTGCTCGCCAACGGCGTCAACAACCTCGAGGGCCCGGGACCCGAGCTCCTCGAGGACAGCAATCTCGTGCGCCTCTACATCGGGGGGTAGCCCCCGGGTCCCCGAATGGGCGAGACGGCACGGCACCGGGGTCCACGCGACCCGCCAGTTCACGAGATCAGGACAGTAGACAACAAGGGAGGGAAGGCGTGCGAAGTATCGGAGCGCAGTTGGGGCGTCGTGCCCGTGTGGGCGTCGCGGTGGTAGCCGCCGCGACGCTCGGCGTGGCACTGACGGCCTGTGGCGGCGGCGGCAACGGCAGTGCCTCGTCGACAAAGACATCGACATCGGGCAGCAGCTCGAAGCTGACAGGCACCGTCCACTTCACGGCCATCGCGCCGCTGACGGGGAGCTACGCCGCCCTCGGCCTGCCCGTGGCTGACGGGACGAAGGCCGCCGCCTACTGGATCAACAAGGGCGGCGGGGTCCTGGGCAAGAAGCTGGCCGTCGACCCCGTCGACACCAGGGGTGACCCGGCCGACGCGGCGACGGCGCTGACGCAGGAGATCACCCTCAACCACCCGAAGGCCATCATCGGGCCGATCACCCTGGGGATCCACGGCGTCCAGCCGGTCTTCGACCGGTACAAGATCCCCGACGGCTGGAACGGCGGCTCGGCGTCCTACGACACCAACACAGACCCCTACCTGTGGCGGTGCAACGCGTCGGACTCGGAGGAGGGCGTCGCCATCGCCGGCTACGCGGCCATGAAGGGCTACAAGACGGCGGCGATGGTCTTCACCACCTCGGCGGCCTCGCAGAGCTTCGAGCCGATCGTCAAGCAGTACTTCACCGCCCTCGGCGGCAAGATCGTGGCGACGGAGTCGATCCAGCCGACACTCAACTCGTACAGCTCCGAGATGTCGGCCGTCATCAACGCCCACCCACAGGTGATCTTCACCCAGATGGAGCCTGGTACGGCGGCGGCGGCCTTCAAGAACATGCAGGCGCTCAACGGGCTGACAATCCCCTGGATCGGGACCGACTTCATGGCCGGCTCCACAGTTATCCAGGCCATCGGCCCGACAGTGTCCAAGGACCACATGGTCGAGGTCCAGGGCAGCACATCGTCGGCCGGCGGCGGCGTGGCCAAGTTCGACAAGGCCATGAAGTCGGTCACGGGGAAGCCACCCCAATCCGGGGCGAACTTCGCCTACGACTGCACGATGGCCATGGCCTTGGCCATGGACCAGGCCGGGAGCACGACAAGTACAAAGGTCATCAAAAACCTCAGCTCTGTCGGGAACCCGCCGGGAGCGACAGTGACCACATACGCCAAGGCCTACGCAGATGTCAAGGCCGGCAAGGCGATCAACTACCAGGGCGTGAGCGGTCCGATGGACTTCAACAAGTACCACAACGTCACCGGCGCCTGGAGCGTGGTGCAGGCCAAGGGCACAAAGACAGGGCTGGTGACGAACGTGACGACAATCACCCCGGCCCAGATCTCGAAGTTCCTGAAGGGCAAGGTCTGATCCGCGAGGACCGAACCTGAGGGCAGTGGGACGTTCCGGCGGCTGACGGCCGCCGGGACGTCCCCGTTCCGGGCCCCAGCCGGTGGCGACTAGAACGACATGGTGACTCCCGCAGATCTCGCAGCGGCGTTCGGCGCAGGGATCGCCTGCGGCGGGATCAACGCCGTGGTGGGCTCGGGGACGCTCGTCACCTTCCCCGTCCTGCTGGCGCTCGGGTACTCGCCGCTGGTGGCCAACGTGTCCAATACCGTCGGGCTGGTGCCGGGCGGGTTCAGCGGCGTCGCCGGGTACCGGCGCGAGCTGGAGGGGCAGGGCCGGCGGATCGCCACCCTGGGGGCTGCCGCGCTGATCGGCGGCACGGTGGGGGCGGCCCTCCTCCTCGAGCTGCCGGCGTCGGTCTTCAAGGGCGCGGTACCGGTGCTGATCCTCGTGGCGTGCGCCCTCGTGCTGCTCCAGCCGGTCGCTCGCCGGGTGGCCGCGGCCCGGGGCGTGGGCGGCACGGGCAACGGCGGGTGGCCATTGCGGTTCGGTGCTTTCCTCGTCGCCATCTACGGCGGCTACTTCGGCGCCGCCCAGGGCGTCGTCCTGATGTCGATGCTCGGCACCGCCCTGCACGACGGGATCCAGCGGCTCAACGCCTTGAAGATCGTGCTCGCTCTGGCGTCCAACGTGGCGGCCGCCATCGTCTACGCCGTCGTGGCGCCGGTGGCGTGGCCTATCGCCGGTGCCCTGGCGGCCGGCACGTTGCTGGGTGGCTACGGCGGGGCGAAGATCGGGCGGAGGCTCTCACCCAAGGTGCTGCGGGGCGCCATCGTGGTCATCGGCGTGGTGGCGGCGGTCAAGCTCCTCGCCTGACCCGTCTGGGATCGCGCGCATTCGGGGCGGGGCGTCGGGAACTCCGGGACCGCGATCGGGACCGGAGAGAGCCGAGGGAGCTCAGGATCGCTGGGCGACGTGCTGGGTCCAGGCGTTGCCGTCCCAGTAGCGCAGCGTGTCGGGGATCCCGCTGGGATCGGGCAGCCAGCCCGCCGGCGTGCCGGGTGCCGGGTTGACGGCTGGCGGAGGGGCCGGGGGCGCCGGGGCTGGCTCCGTGGCCGGCTCCGGGGCTGCGGCTGGCGAATGGTCCGGCGCCGGGGGCGGTTCGGCCGGTGTTGCACCGTTGGGGCCGGGGG
>JBOGGF010000469.1:0-3397 GCA_050743965.1 Acidimicrobiales bacterium | reverse complement strand
CGGGCTTGCGACCTTCCTCGACTCGGTCGACGACCTGGTTGCCTCTGCCGGCGGACGGGTCTACCTCGCGAAGGACGGCCGCCTGCGACCGGAGTTCCTGGCGGCGATGTACCCCCGCATGGAGGAGCTCGGCCGGATCCGACGGCAGGTCGACCCCGACGGCGTGATCGCCTCGGACCTCTCCCGCCGGCTCGGCCTCGACCCTATGGAGGCACGGTGAACGACGCATTCGGCCGTCCCCAGACGGTGCTGGTCCTCGGCGGCACCTCGGCCATCGCCCAGGCGGTGATCGACCGCCTGGCGGGCACCACCTGTCGGACGGTGGTGTTGGCAGGCAGGGACGACGACACCCTCTCGAGGGCCGCCGAACGGGCGACGTCAGCCGGCGCCGAGCGGACCGCCACCGTCCATTTCGACGCGCTCGCCACCGAAGCAGACGACGTCGTCGACCGCTGCTTCGAGGCCGCCGGAAGGGCAGTCGACCTCGTGCTCGTGGCGGTCGGCGCACTCGGGCCACCTAAAGGCGACGCCGCCGACCCGAAGGTGGTGGCCGACCTCATGACGGTCAACTGCACCTGGCCGGCCGCCGCGCTCGTCGCGATGGTGCACCGGTTGCGAGTTCAGGGCCAGGGCAGGGTGGTCGTCTTGTCCTCGGTGGCGGCGGTGCGGACGCGCAAGAACAACCTCGCCTACGGGGCGGCAAAGGCCGGCCTCGACGTGTTCGCCCGGGGCGTCGCCGAGACGCTGCGGGGCACGGCCGTGGTCGTCCAGATCGTGCGTCTCGGCTTCGTTCGCACCAAGATGACCGACGGCCGGCGCTCCCCCCCGTTCGCCGTGTCCGTTGACCAGGCAGCCGACGACATCGTGGCGGCGATGGAGCGCGGCGGTGCCGTCGTATGGTCACCCCCGGCCCTCCGGTGGTTCTTCACTGTGGCTCGGATGCTCACGCTGCGGCAGTGGTGGTCACTGCCGGGGGTTTCGGAAAGGAACGTGATGACGATGTAGATGGCCGTTGTCAGCTCAGCACAGACCGTGCTGTGCCAGTGGTGGATGTCGCCCGTCAGCGGGAGGACACCAATCTGTGGACACCGCAAGGGGCAGAGGACCGATGGGAGACACCAGGCGAGCGGCCGGGGGGAATCACACCCTCCCGCTCCCGCCAGGGTCAGCTGCGACGCTCAGAGTATGCCCGGGCCGGGTCCGCTGGCAGGGAGCTGTCGTGGGCGCCGAGTGCGGCCTCGGGCGTCCTCAGCGCGCCGGGACGGCGCAGCACGACGCCCACCGGCGTGGGCTCGACGAGGTCGGCCAGGCGGTAGGCGATCGGGCGGAGGAGGGAGGCGACGACCACCACGGCGGCGCCGAGCAGCAGCCCCGCCACCACGTCGCCGGGGTAGTGAGCGCCCACGTAAACACGGGCGAAGCAGAGGAGCAGGGCGAGCAGGACGCCGACGACCGACAGGGCTTCCGTGGCGGCGCCCGCGGCACGCCAGGCCACGATGAGTACCGCCGTTGCGAGGGCGCCGGCCACGACGGCGTGGTCGGAAGGGAAGGCGTAGTCGCTCGCGCGTGGCACGAGCACCTCCGCGTGGTGGAGGGTCGCGTAGGGGCGAAGCTCCCTTGCCGCGTGACCCACGAGCTGGTTGAGCCCCAGGGCGGCGAGGGTGCCCGCGCCCCCGAGTCCCATGAGCACCGCGGCGTGCACGTCGCGGTGCCACCACACGTACGCGAAGACTGCGACGAAGACGGCGGTCAGGAGAACCAGCCCGAGCCACAGGGCGTAGGCGTGCATGAACCCGTGCGCCCAGGAGGTGCTGCGGGCGAAGCGGTTGATGTCGAGATACGTGCTCGTGTTGAGCCCCTTGGGGAACAGCACCCTCACGTCCGCCACCACGGAGTGGGTCATCGCGGCCATCGGAATGCTCACGTTACTTGGCTCACCGGGCGCCGGCGGGGCGGCACGAGTGGAGAAGTGCGCCGATCGTGCCGTTGGCGGGGTCGGCCGCCTGAGCGAGGTATCCGACGCCGTAGCAGGTCTCGATCGAGGCCAGGATGCCGGCCGTGTCGACCGGGGTGGCGTCGTGGCGTGGGGCCGACGCGAGGGCGGCGGAGACCACGATGGTCGGGACGTGGCCCCCGCCGGTGCCGTCGATGCCCGCGGTGCCGCCGTCGGCCTCGTCCCACTCGATGACGATCTGCCCACCGTCGCGGTACCAGGCCGTCGCCTGCACCTCGGGGACGAGGCGCGACAAGAAGGCGTCACCCTGCTCGACGGTGCCGTCGTGCTCGTCGTCGACGAGGTTGGGCGTGTACCACACGAAGTCGGGGGCGTGGGGGGAGTCGAGGTCGTGTCGCAGCGACGTCGCCGGGGCGACGGGCATCGAGGTGGTGGGGAAGTACGCCCAGGGGAAGTGCTTCACGGCGTAGTCGCCTTCGCTCACCGAGGGGTCGGCGGGCAGGTCCTCCGCGTAGGCCTTCTCGCTCACGCCCGCGGCCGCCAGCTGAGTGGCGATCGTCGGCACGCCGGGGAAGGAGTGGCTCGCCGGCGGCCCGTCGTCGCCGACGCCCTGGCTCGAACCGGACACGAGGTCGAGGTAGTTGGGCAGCGACGGGTGGCCGAAGGCGTAGCTCCGCGTCGCCAGGCCGTAGTGCTGCACGAGCGAATTCGTGAAGGGCTCGGAGGCCTGGCCGATCACCTCGCCGAAGGACTTGTTCTCCATCATCACGACCATGACGTGGGGCGCTCCCGGCCCACCGGGGGCCAAGGCGCCCCCCGCCGTTGCCGAGAAGGATGGGCCTACGGCGGGCGGCGAGGTGGAGGAGCCCGTGCCCCGCGACAAGCCGCGTGCCCCGGCCGAAGCCGAGGGGAGGTGCGTAGTGCCCGCCGACGGTGCCCGCGCGCCCGGGGCGGCCGCGCTGCACGACGCGAGCGCCACCGACGAGACGATCAGCGCGATCGGCGCCCGGATCCGCCGCACGCCACAAGTGAAGCACGCCCGGAGTCGGGCGTCCGCTGGGCCCCCAGGGGAGGCGGTTGCCCGGGCGGTCCCGGGGAGCCTGGAGGCGGCCCTGGTCACGAGGAGCGCGAGCGGAAAGGCCGGTGTTGGTGCAAAGCTCGGGTGCATGGAAGTGAGCCGCTTCGCTCCCTTGGGGCGCACTCGGTGCAGCCCTTCTTGGCTCCACGGGCGCTGTCCACCTGTGGTTCTACTTCCACGGCTACGGGCCGACACCGACCATCGGGACGCTCTTCCTCCTCCAGACGGGGCTCGCGTCGGCCCTCGCCCCCTCAGTCCTGGTGAGCCGGCGCTCAAAGGTACCGGGCTCGAGTTCTCTCTCGTGCGGTCGGTGGCAAGCATCTGCTCGCGCACACCCGCGCGCCCGGACACACGGCCGTCGGCGC
>JBOGGF010000468.1:0-2377 GCA_050743965.1 Acidimicrobiales bacterium | reverse complement strand
CATCGGCTCCCTGCGCCGCGACCCCTGCCGTTGCGCCGCTCCCGAGCTGTGTCGTGGCCTCGCGCAGCGCCCCCGCGAACCCTGGCCCTGGACCCGGGTCGGGCGCGGCAGACGGCGCCGGCCCGATCTGCCCGAGCACCGCACCAAGGCCGGTGATGCCCACTTCGCTCATGCGGCTCCCCCGATCGTCTGCATGATTGTCCGCACGTAGGCCTGGGTCTCCGGGTATGGAGGGACCCCCCCGTACTGCTCCACCGCACCGGCGCCGGCGTCGTAGGCCGCCAGGGCCAGCGGCACCGAACCGAACTGGTGGACGTAGCCGGACAGCAACTGCGCCGCCCCGTTGATCGCCTGGCGCGCTGTGAACGGTGTGATGCCCAGCCCGGCCGCCGTGCCCGGCATTATCTGCATGATCCCCTCGGCCCCGGCGGAGCTGACGGCGTTGGTCTGGAAGCGCGACTCGTGGCGGGCCACGGCGGTCAGGAGGGTGACCGGAAGGCCGTGCTTCCCGGCGGCCGACACGAAGAGCGGCGCCAGGTTGGCCGGGACGTCCGAGCCGGCGGTCGGGGCGGCCGAGCTCGAAGCCGCCAGGGTCGCCGTGGTCGTGGCCGTGGCGTTCGGCGACGACGCCGGCCCGGCGGGCGGCGCCGTCGGGAGCACCCGGCGGATGGCGACCGGGGTGCCCACGGTGTCGACCCGGACGTCCGTGCCGGTATAGGGGGCGTCGATCATCTTCCCGTCGCCGATGTAGATACCGACGTGGCCGGGCGCTGTCGGGGTGCCGTCGCTGCCGGCGAACAGTACGAGGTCACCCGGTTGGGCCTGGGCCAGGCTCGCCACCGGCGTCCCCGCCAGCGCCTGCTCCTCGCTGGTGCGCGGGAGCTGCACGCCGAGGTGGCCGTAGACGTACTGGACGAGGCCCGAGCAGTCGAAGCCCGAGGGGCTCTCCCCGCCCCAGACGTACGGCGTGCCGAGGAAGCTCCTCGCCGAGGTCACCACCTGCTGGCCGAGGCTGCCGGTGGAGCCCGCAGGGCCGACCGAGCCCGCAGCGCCCGCGCCGGACGTCCCCGTCACGGCTGTGGTCGCCCACGGCTCGTTCCCCGCCGAGGCCGCGCTCCCGGCACTGGCGTCGGCGCCGCCGGTCGCGCTCCCCTTCGACACGGCCGAGGCCGGTCCACCGTCGACCGTCGCCGCCACGTTGGCCAACACGGCGGCGAAGCCGCCGGTCGGCGCAGCCTGCTCCAGCGCCGAGGGGAGCGATGTAAGGGTGGTCTGGACGTTGTCGACCCAACCCTGGATGGCCGAGAGGGTGATGCTCATGGCGTCAACCCGCTCTCGCCGGCGCGGCGTAACGAGCCGTCACCAGGTCGTCGAGCGCCCCGTGCTCCGCCCGCCGCTCCCCTTCGGCGTGCTCGGCGCGGCGTCGGGCGTCGAGGCGTTCGAGCACCGCCACCCGGCGAGCCGCCTGGGTCCAGTCCATCTGGGCCAGCGCCGCTTCGCCGGCCGCCCGCATGGCTGCCCGCTGGGCGAGTGCGAGGGCGTCGGCCGACATGCCGGCCTCCCATCGCTCGCATACCAGCTGTTCGACGGAGACGCTGGACCGGTGGCCTTCGACGACGTCCCGGTAGCGCGCCTGCGCCATGTCCCGCACCTCGAGTGAGCGGCGCAGGCGGGCGTTGGCCCGCAACAGGTCCCCCTTGGCGTCGGACTCCTCGGCACGCCGCACCCGAAGCACGGTCTCCAACCGGAATTTGTAGCGGCTCACGCTGCCGCCCCCGCAGCCGCGGCGCCCGTACCGGAAGCCGCGGCGCCCGCATCGGACGCACCCACGCCGAGCGGGGTGCCGCCCGGGGCCAGCAACGCCGCCAGGCAGGCCCACGACTCCTCCGCCGGGCACGTGGCGGCGACCTCCTGGCGGAGGAAGCCGTCGATCAGGTCCTTGAGCTCGAGGGCGCGGTCGACCGTAGGGTTCGAGCCCCTGGCGTAGGCCCCGATCTCGACCAGGTCCTTGGCGTCGCGGTAGGCGGCGAGGAGCTGGCGCAGCTCGCGGACGAGCGCACGCTGTTCGGGCCAGGTGATGGCCGGCTCGACCCGGGAGATCGACTCCAGCACCTCGATGCTGGGGAAGTGCCCCGCCGTGGCCAGGCGGCGCGAGAGGACGATGTGCCCGTCGAGGATGGAGCGGGCGGCATCGGCGATGGGCTCGTTCATGTCGTCGCCCTCGACCAGGACGGTGTAGAGGCCGGTGATGCTGCCCCGCTCGGCGGCGCCGGCCCGCTCGAGAAGCTTGGGGAGAACGGAGAACACCGACGGCGGGTACCCGCGGGTGGCCGGCGGCTCGCCGGCCGAGAGGCCCACCTCGCGCTGGGCCATGGCG
>JBOGGF010000467.1:0-2450 GCA_050743965.1 Acidimicrobiales bacterium | reverse complement strand
CCTATGTGGTGGTAAATACGCCTCTCGTCCTTGAACCGGTGGCTGCCCGGCTCCCCGGCAGCGTTCCGCCTCGGTGGCGTCTCTTGGCGGTGGTGGAGCGCCCCGGTTGACGGAGGGCTTCTCGTTGCACGGGACCTTTCGTTGCACGGGAAGCTCTCCGATTCACGGAAGCTCTTGAGAGCACGGCGGAGCGGTCAGCAGGCTGGCGCCGGGGGGTCTCTCGCGCTTGCTGGGATTTTCGCCGGCGACCACCAACCTCTCGCCAACCTTCCCGTGCAACGAAAGCCCTCCGTCAACCGGGGCGCTCCACCACCGCCAAGAGACGCCACCGAGGTGGAACGCTTCCGGAGAGCCGGGGGGCCACCGGTTCAAGGACGAGAGGCGTATTTACCACCTATGAGGTGGTAAATACCTCGACTTTCGTGATCTCCACCTGACTTGCAGGAGATCGCGGGCGGGCGGCGACGGGGTGACGCGGCTATCCGGCGGCAAGGATGGGGCGATCGACGGCGAACCGAGGAGGTGTTCTGAAGTCTCCAAGGAGGTTCGCCGCCGATGCCCGCTCTGCCATCTTCGCTCAGTTCGATCCTGTCCCTGCTGCGCCCCGCCTTCACCGCACCCACCTTCCAGACCTTCGAGGCGCTCGTGGCGGGGTTCCTCGGCCGCGTCGGCGAGCGCACCGTCACCGGCATGTGGCAGGCCGCCCGGTTGGCCGGGAAGCTGCACCACAGCCGTGCCCATGACTTCTTCGCTCGCTCGACCTGGCGCCCGGACCGGCTCGGCCTGCTCGTGCTCGACTTCCTCCTCGAGCGCTTCTCGGAGCCCGAGGCGCCGATCGCACTCGCCGTCGACGGCTCGGTGTTCCGCCGCTCGGGCCCCAAGGTGCACGGGGCGAGCTGGCATCACGACTCATCCGCAGCCGGCCGCGCCCGCGGCTTCAAGTTCGGCAACTGCTTCGTCGTGGTCGGGCTTGTGGTCAGGGTGCCCGGCGCTCGGCGAGCGCGCCTGGTGTTTGCCGGTGCTGTTCGGGCTCTGGCTGCCTACGCCGAAGCCGACCGAGGAGTGCCCCGACCCCGAGCGGCGGCCCTCCCAGCAGGATCTGGCGGCGCAGCTGATCGCCAAGGTCGCCAAGCGCTACCCACAGCGGCGAATCGACGTCGTCGGCGACTCGGCCTTCGCCTGCAGGGCGATGGCCCCGACCTCGGGTCGCATCACCCTGACCTCGAGGCTTCGGTCAAACGCGGTGATCCATGGCCCGAAGCCGCCGCCGACCGGCCGGCGGGGTCGGCCACGGGTCAAGGGCCGGCGGTTCGGCACCCCGGCCGAGATCGCCGCACGGGCCAAGGCGAGCGAGTGGCAGCGCCTCTCGGGGCCGGGCCGGGGCGAGGTCTGCGCGCTCGTCGTGAAGGGTCTCTGGCACTCGGTCCTCGGCCCCCGGGCGGTCCAGGTCGTGATCGTCCGCGAGCCCGACGACGCCGAGGGCTACCGGGTCGCGCTGGTCACGACCGATGTCGAGGCAGATGCGGCCGAGATCGTCGCCCGCTACGCCGATCGCTGGTCGATCGAGGTCGCCTTCCAGGACGCCAAGCAGACGGTCGGGGTCGGCGAGGCTCGCAACCGGGTCAGGCCGGCGGTCGAGCGCACCGTTCCCTTCGGTCTGCTCTGCCAGGGCCTGGCGGTCGCCTGGTATGCGCTGAACGCCGACCCCGCCGCCGACGTCGCCCGTCGCCGGCGAGAGGCGCCCTGGTACTCCCAGAAGCGCGCTCCCTCGATGCTCGACGTGCTCTGCGCCCTGCGCCGGGAGCTGATCCGGGCGGAATTTCGTCAAGGAGCGGGGCGGGCGCCCTCACCGCGACAAATCACGGCCCGCCCACAGCCGCGCCTGCGAGCGGCGGCGTAGGTCCCGAAAGTCGAGATCAATGCGAAGCCGTGCTTTTGCGCGGCCTCCCGCAGATCCCGAACAGCGCCAGGACGATGAACAGGAGCTCCGGCAGGAGCTCCTGCAGCGCCTCCGCCCGCCCCTCGCCCACCTCATCTTGGATCACCGGCAATGTCTACGTCGCCGACACTGGCAACAGCCGCGTCCAGGAGTGCGAAGCCGACGGCACCTTCGTCCGCGCCCTCCCGGTCACCGGCGCCGCCTTCATCGCAATCGACAACTCCGGCGGTGCCTCCCAGGGCGATGTCTACGCCGCGCCTGCGACAAGCGCCCGCGGGTCGCCGTGGCGACTCTTGCGGACTCCACTTGCCACTGGCATCCCTGGGCCAAAGAGGTCTACCGAAAGGCTCGGGCCAGGGGCCAGGACCACCCGCTTGCGATCCGCACCCTGGGACGGGCTTGGGTCAGGGTTCTCTGGCGTTGCTGGCAGGACCGGGTGCCCTACGACTGCGTTCGCCACGGCAACTTTCAAAGACCTCAACCGGTGGGGGGTTACAGGACGTCTCACGCC
>JBOGGF010000466.1:0-3182 GCA_050743965.1 Acidimicrobiales bacterium | reverse complement strand
CCCCTGGACGGTGCAGTGGTAGCCCCGGGCGACCACGGCGTCGCGCAGGGTCGGGCCGTCGTCGTCGGCGACGACGAGCAGCAGGACCCCGCGGGCGCTCTCGGCGGAGTGGGCGATCTCGATGTCGTAGATGTTCGCGCCGAGGCCGGCCGCCAGGCCGGTGATCTCGTCGAGGACCCCCAGCCGGTCGGGGACGGGGATGCGCAGCTCGGCCAGGAGCTCGGGCCGCGCTCCCCGGGCGGGGAGGTGCCGGCGGGCCGTGCTGGCGCGCGCCAGGGCGTCCAGCAGGCCGACGCGGTCCCCCGCCGCCACCCGGTCCCGCATGGCCGAGAGCTCGTCGAGCACGTGGTCGAAGGCGACCACGATGGCGGCGGCGTTGTCGGCGCACACGTCGGGCCAGATGCCGGGATGGCCGGCGGCGACCCGGGTCATGTCCCGGAACCCGCCGGCGGCCAGGCGCAGCAGCGCGGCATCGTGGACGGCGTCGTCGGTGGCGGCGTTGACCAGGGTGGCCGCCACCAGGTGGGGCACGTGGGAGACCACGGCGACGAGCCGGTCGTGGTCCTCGGGCGGGAGCACCACCACGTCGCCGCCGAGCGACGCCACCACCCCCTGGAGCCGGTCGAAGGCCCCCAGGTCGGTGGCCGGCGTCGGCGTGAGAACCCAGGCGGCGCCGGCGAAGAGGTCCGGGTCGGCGCCGTCGAGCCCGAGGAGCTCGGAGCCGGCCATCGGGTGGCCACCGACGAAGCGGGCGTGGTCGACCTGGGCCACCACCGGCCCCTTCACCCCGGCCACGTCGGTGACCACCAGGTCCGGGCGGTGCCCCCGGTCCAGGAGCGCCCCGGCGAGGGTGGCGGCGGCGGCGACCGGCGTCGCCACGAACGCCACCTCGGCCTCGGGGTCGTCGCCGACGGCGTCGAGCACCCCGAGGTCGACGGCTGCCTTGGCCCGTTCCTCGTCGGCGTCCCAACCGCTGACCCGCCACCCCCGTGCCCGCAGGGCCAGGCCGAGCGACCCGCCGATGAGCCCCGTGCCGACGACAAGTGCCCGCCGCTCAGACCGGGAGGTCATCTCGAAGCCCCTTGGCGCCGCGGAGGTAGACGTGGCGGAGCTCGTCCCTGGACCGGTCGGTGTGGACGTGGGCCAGCACCCGGATGCAGTGGGGCATGGCGCCGGGGACGGGGATCTCGAGGGCGCACATGAGCGGCACGGCGCCGAAGCCGATGCCGCGGGCGGCCGTCGCCGGGAACATCGACACCACGTCGGCGGTGGCGGTGAAGAGCACGCTGACGACGTCGTCCTCCACCAGGCCGTTGCGGTCCATCACCTCACGGAGCAATTCCTGGACCCGCTCGGTCACCTGCTCGGGGGTGTCCTCCTCCACGGTCGTCGCCCCGCGCAAGGCTCGGAAGGTCGGCATGCCGGGCATCGGCCGTGCATGCTACTGCCCGGCCCGGCGGCGCCGACCCGGTCGAACAGCACCGGCGGCGCGGGTGGGGACGGGCGAGGCGGCACGCCGGCGGCGGGCCCGACCGGGCTCCCCCACGCTGGCCACCCGGAAGAGGGACTGCACCTCGGCCCGGGTGAGGGCGCGCCACGTGCCCGGTCGGAGCGAGCGGTCGGCGACCGGGCCGATGCGGGTGCGCACCAGCCGCCTGACCGGGTGGCCGACGGCGGCGCACATGCGCCGGACCTGGCGGTTGCGCCCCTCGTGGATCGCGATCCGCAGCACCCCGGGAGCGACCGTGCCCACGACCGCCGGGGCGGTCGGGCCGTCGTCGAGGAGGACGCCCTCGCGCAGGGCCCGCACCGCGCCGGCCGACGGCACGCCTTCCACCTCGGCCAGGTACTCCTTGGCCACCCCGTGGGAGGGATGGGCGAGCAGCTGGGCCAGGTCGCCGTCGTTGGTCAAGACCAGCAGGCCCTCCGTCCCGTAGTCCAGCCGGCCGACCGGGAAGACCCGGGGCTCGGCCGGGACCAGGGCGACCACCGTCGGCCGGCCCTGGGGGTCCGACGCCGTCGTCACCACCCCGGCCGGCTTGTTGAGGAGGTAGTAGACGAGGCCGGGCGCCACCGGGACGGGGACGCCGTCCACCGCCACCCGCTGGACCGCCGGGTCGACCCGCTGGCCGGCGCTCGCCACGACGCCGTCCACGGTCACCCGGCCCCCGGCCACCAGCTCGTCGCAGGCTCGCCGGCTTCCCACACCGGCGCGGGCGAGCGCCTTCTGGAGCCGCTCCCCCTCGGCCGCGCCCCCTGCGTCGCTGTCGGCCTCCCGCTCGACGTCGGCGCCGAGCCAGGGGTCCCGGCTGCGCCCCGCCACCGGTCAGCCGGTCCCACCCGGGCGGAGGCGGTCCTCCATCTCGCCCACCACCTCGGGACCGGGAAGGAAGTCCTCCACCGGCGGCAGCTGGTCGATGCGGTCGAGGCCGAGGCGCTCCAGGAACAGCGCCGTCGTGCCGTAGAGGACGGGCTGGCCCGGGCCGTCGGCCCGTCCCACTGCCTCGATGTAGCCCCGCTGCTCGAGCAGGCGGACGACCCCGTCGACGTTGACACCACGCAGTGCGGCCATCTGGGCCCGGGACACCGGTTGGCGGTAGGCGACGATTGAGAGGGTCTCGAGGGCCGCCGTGGACAGGCGATGGGAGACGTCCCGGTTGGCGAACCGCTCGACGTAGGGGGCCTGGTCCGAGTGCGTCTGGTAGCGGAGGCCACCGGCGATGCGGGCCAGCTGGACGCCCCGCTCCTGTTCCCGGTACCAGGCGGCCAGGCGGTCGCAGGCCGCCTCCACCCGGTCGACGGGCTCCTCCACCAGCTCGGCCAGGAGACCGGGGGCCACGGGCTCCACCGCGACCAGCAGCACGGCCTCGATCGCCCGTTCGAGGTCGCGGTCTGTCATCGTCTCACCCGTCGTACTCGTCCGCCCCGATGAGCGCCCCGACCAGGGCGTGCTCCTCGGCCACCCACTCCACCTCGAGGTCGCCGAACCGCTCGGCCTGGCCGAGGGCGATCTTGCCGAGCTTGCACAGCTCGAGGAGGGCGAGGAAGTGGACGATTACCTCCATCCGGCTGGCCAGGTGTGCGGTGAGCCGGCGGAAGGTCGTCGGGCCGGCGCCCGGCAGCCGGGCGGCGAGGACCAGGACGGTCTCCGACACCGTGACCGTGTCGACCGTCACGTGTGT
>JBOGGF010000465.1:0-9970 GCA_050743965.1 Acidimicrobiales bacterium | reverse complement strand
CCCCCGGCCCGCCGCCACCCCCAGGCCCGGCCCCGGCCCCGCCCCGGGCCGGGGGGAGGTCGCGCCGGCGGGCCCTTCCGTTAACGTCAACGTCGATGCGTTGGCGACCCGCTCCCGGCCAGACCGCCCCGCCCTCTGCCCCGCAGACCGCCCCGCCATCCGTCTCGAGGGGCGCCGATCGCGGCGGCCCCGGCGACCGCGCCGCTGGTGCGGCGCCGTCCGATCGCTACAAGTGGCTCGTCCTCTCCAACACGACGCTCGGCGTGCTGATGGCCACCATCGACATTTCGATCATGCTGATCGCGCTACCCGACATCTTCCGGGGGATCGGCATCGATCCGCTCGAGCCGGGCAACAGCTTCTACCTGCTCTGGATGATCCTGAGCTTCATGGTGGTCACCAGCGTGCTGGTGGTCAGCCTGGGCCGGTTGGGCGACATGTACGGCCGGGTCAAGATGTACAACCTCGGCTTCGCCGTCTACACCCTCTTCTCGCTGTTCCTCACCGTCACGTGGATGCACGGGAGCGCGGCGGCCATCTACCTCGTGGTGATGCGGATCTTCCAGGGCGTCGGCGCGGCGTTCCTCATCGCCAACTCGACGGCCATCCTCACCGACGCCTTCCCGGCCGGTCAACGGGGGATGGCCCTCGGCATCAACCAGGTGGCGGGGATCAGCGGGACGTTCATCGGCCTGGTGCTCGGAGGGGTGCTGGCGCCGATCGAGTGGCGGCTCATCTTCCTCGTGTCGGTCCCGATCGGCCTGTTCGGGACGGTGTGGGCCTACACCAAGCTCCGCGAGGTGCCCCGCCGCAGCCAGGCCCGCCTGGACTGGTTCGGCAACGCGACGTTCTCGCTCGGCCTCATCTCCCTCATGATCGCCATCACGTACGGCATCCAGCCCTATGGCGGTCACACCATGGGCTGGACCAGCCCGCTGGTCGACGGGTGCTTCGCTGGAGCGGTCGTCCTCCTGGTGGCCTTCTGCGTCGTCGAGACGAGGGTCCCCGAGCCGATGTTCCGCCTGCCGCTCTTCAAGATCCGGGCGTTCACCGCCGGCAGCCTCTCGACCCTGCTTTCGTCGATCGGGCGCGGCGGCCTCATGTTCATGCTGATCATCTGGTTGCAGGGCATCTGGCTGCCCCTGCACGGCTACAGCTTCTCCCAGACGCCGCTGTGGGCCGGCATCTACATGCTGCCGCTGACCGGCGGGTTCCTGATCGCCGGGCCGCTCTCGGGGATCCTGTCCGACAAGTTCGGCTCCCGGCCTTTCACTAGCGGCGGGATGATCGGCGCGGCCGCCTCCTTCGCCCTGCTCGAGCTGCTGCCGATCGACTTCCCCTTCTGGGCGTTCGCCCTCATCCTCCTCTTCAACGGCTTGTCCATGGGCGCCTTCGCGTCGCCCAACCGTGCCGGGGTGATGAACAGCCTGCCGGCCCAGCATCGTGGGGTCGGCGCCGGGATGAACTCGACCTTCCAGAATTCGGCCCAGGTCCTGTCGATCGGCATCTTCTTCACCCTGGTGATCATCGGGCTGTCGAGCTCGCTGCCGGCGTCGCTGGCGCACGGTCTCGCCGCCCACGGGGTGCCGAGGGCGGCGGCGAGCAAGGTCGCCCAGCTCCCGCCGGTGTCGACCCTCTTCGCCGCCTTCCTGGGCTACGACCCCGTCACCCACCTGGTCGGTTCGTCCGTGCTCTCCCACCTGTCGGTGGCGAACCGGCACATACTGACCGGGCGCTCCTTCTTCCCGACCTTGATCACCGTGCCGTTCCGCGACGGACTCCACGCGGCGCTCGACTTCGCCATCGCCGCCTGTCTCGTCGCCGCCGGCGCGTCGTGGCTGCGGGGCGGCAAGTACGTGTACGTGGAGCCGGCCGCACGGACTGCGCCGGTGGCCAATCCGGGTGACGCTGTCGCCATCGACCCGTCGGCAGCCGGGCCGCCGGAGGACGGCCAGGGAGCCCGGGGCAACGGGCACGGCACCCGCGCGCCGGTACCGAGGCAGGCGGGAGAGCACGGCGGCCACGGTTGAGGAGCAGGTCGGCCGGTGGGTCAACCGGGCCGGTGGGCCTTCAGTCGGCGCGGCGGCCCCGGCTGCCCATGTGCCAGCCCCCGCAAAATTCGCAGCGGTAGACGCCCAGTTCCACGTCCGCCTCGCTCGAGCGCTCCCCGGCAGCCACTAGAGCGTCAGCTTGCGAGCGATAGCGCACCTTCGGCCGCCCGTCACCGCGCCAGTGAGAGCCGTTGATCGCCAGCGGCCGGTGTTCCCGGCGCCGCTGTCCGCGTCCGCGCATGGCTCCATTCTGCCCGTGCCCGTGCCCGTGCCCGTGCACGTGCCCGTGCCCGTGCCCGTGCCCGTGCGGCGCGGTCCCCCGGGCTCTGGGGGTCCCACCACGCGCGCCGCGCGCTCGGTAGCCTGCTGATGCGGGTCGACGCCGCGCCGTGGTGTAGCACAGCGCGCGGGCACGCCATCCAGCCGATCACGACGTGAGCGCGCGCGTGAGCGCGTCAGCGCAGCGTGACGGCACTATCGACGCGGGGATATTTGACGTTGCGCGATGAAGACCACTAGACAAAGGGTCCCGTGACCGACGTCTGGGGTGCCTCCATGGCCGGTTCGGACGCGAGGCAACGGGCTGCCGGGCGCATGTCGGCGGTCGCACGGTCCGTGGCCATTTGCCTCGCTGTAGGGGTGGCGATGATGTCGGCGACGCTGCTCCCGTTCGGCGCGCCCGCGGGGGCCGACACGGCGTCGAGCACGGTCTCCTCGTTGGCGGCGCAGGCGGCGCAGCTCTCGCGTCAGATGGTCCTCGAGCAATTGCAGATCGGCGGCTTCGAGCAGCAGTACACGGCGGCCGCCACTCGCGCCGCGCAGGAACAGGCGCTCCTCGCCAGTACCGGAGCTCGCATCGCCGGCGACCACTCCCACATCCGGGCTGACGACGCGGAGCTGGCGCGGGCCGCGGTGCGCGCCTACGTCCAGACCGGTGGCTCCACCACCGTGTCCAACGACCTCTTCGGCACCCAGTCGATGGCGGTCAACCGGAGCGTCTACGAGCATGTGCTGACGTCCGATCTGACCACCGCCCTCGACCGACTGCGCACGGACCGGCACTCGCTCGCGGCGTCGGAGGCAGCCCAGCAGAGCCTCTTCGCCCAGGACAAAGCGGCGCAGCAGCAGGCGAGCGCCATGCTCGCCCAGGCGCAGAGCACCGAGGCGACCCTCCAGCAACAGAGCGCTGCGGTGACGGGCCAACTGGCGGCGGCGGTCGCCGCGCAGCAACAGCAGCAGGCGGCGGTCGCCACCCGGGCGGTCGCCTCGGCGCCGGCAGCGCCCGCCCCTCCGGGTACGTCGCAGGCGGTGCCCACCCTGCCGCCCTTCCTCCGCTGCGTGGTCCATGCCGAGTCGGCGGGTGACTACCAGATCGTGTCGCCGACAGGGCGGTACATGGGGGCCTTCCAGTTCGCCCAGGGCACGTGGAACTACGCCGCACAGCTGGCGGGTCGACCCGACCTCGTCGGCGTTGCGCCGTACCGGGCGTCGGTGGCCGACCAGAACGCGCTGGCCCTCGCCCTCTACAGCGCCGTCGGCGAGCAGCCGTGGTACGACCCGTGCCGCTCGGCCTGACGTCGCCACCCGCGCTTCCCTGACGTGTTCGCGGCGCCCTGGCCCGCCCGGGTCGCCGGCGGCCTCCTGCTGCGACCGGCACACCGCGTTGGCGGCGCCGCAAGGCCGGAAAGGTCGCGGGTCGAGCAGGGCGACGGCGGCCTCCCCGCTGCCCCACGTCAGCCCGGCGCTCTCCCGACGAGGGGGAGAAGTGTGCCACTTGAGGCCTTGGCGGCCGCGCCGAGGAAGGGGAGCCCGTAGAGCTCCTCGACGGTGCGCAGCACCCCGGCGTGGTCGATCGGCCTCGACATGCGGGCCCCGTGCGGCGTCGCGGCCGAGACGACGACCGTGGCGATGTGCCCGCCACCGGCGCCGCCACAACAGCCGGCGTTTGTCACCCCCTCGTCGAACGTGATGACGATGGTGCCGCCACCGCGGTACCACGACGAGTGCATCACCGCCCGGACCTGCTGCGACAGCCACGTGTCACCCTGGCGGACCGTCCCTGTGTGCATGTCGTGCGCGGTGTTGGGAGTCACCCAGAGGAACGGCGGTGCCGTTCCGGCGGCGAGCTCGGGACCCAGCCGTGCGTAGGGCACCACCCGCGAGCACTCGGCAGCGTCGTGGACGAGGTGCGGGGCGTACGCGAAGGGGTTGTGGTTCTTGTCGTACGGGGACGACCCGGTGCCGGTGAAGCAGGGGTTCGGCATCGACTCGATGAACGCCTGCCAACCGATCCCCTTGGCCTGGAGCTGGTCGACCAGTTGGGTGCCGTCGGCGGAGCAGGAGCTGCAGTCCGTGCTGATGCCCTGGGTGGAGCCCGAGATGATGTCGAGGTAATTGGGCAGGCTGGGATGCGTCCAGGCGTACGACGCCGTGGCCAGCCCGTACCGAGCGACGAGCTGGGTGAGGTAGGGGGCTGTCGGGCTGCCGACGATCTGGTCGTACCCGTGGTTCTCCATCATCACCAGCAGCACATGGGGTGGGCCGCCCGTCGACGCGCTGCCCGTCGACGTCGTCCCCGTCGACGTCGTCACCGGAGCCGCTGACGTCGGGGTGGACGCCGACGGGATGGATGACGCCGGCACCGTGGGGGCGGCACGCCGGCCATCCGACGACGGTACCGAGCCATCGGACACCGCCAGACCGATGCCGGTCCCCGCGCCCGCCACCACCACCACTACGGCTGCCACCACGAGCCATTGTCGGGCACCCGCGGTCATGGTGGGTCATCTTTGCCCAACGGCATCCGCTTCCCGCCGCGCCCCGGTCGTTGAGTCCGTTCCGGTCGTTGCCAACCCCCGCGCCGGCCACGGCCCCGCCGCTGTGCCATCCTCGTGTGGTGGCCAGGGTCGCGCCCACTGCTGCCGACGGCCGCTCCAGCGGCTTCGCCCGCCGGCTGTTCTCCCCCCTGCCCGAGCGCTACGACGTCCTCGCCGAGCTGCTGTCCTTCGGGCAGAACGGTCGGTGGCGGGCGGAGATGGTCGGGCACGCGGTGGCGGGCGGCCCGCGACGGATCCTCGACGTGGCGACGGGACCGGCCGGGGTCGCCGTCGAGCTGGCGCGCCGGAGCGGTGCCAGCGTGGTGGGCCTCGACGTCACCTCGGCGATGCTGGCCCGGGCCGCCGGCGTCGTGGCCGAGCGGGGACTGGCGCCACGGATCGCCCTCGTGCAGGGGAGCGCGGAGGCATTGCCCTTCGCCGACGGGACGTTCGATGCGCTGACCTTCACCTACCTGCTGCGCTACGTGCCGCGTCCCGCCGCGGTGCTGACCGAGCTGGCGCGGGTCGTGCGCCCAGGCGGTGTCGTCGCCAGCCTCGAGTTCGCCGTGCCGCCGTCGCCGGCGTGGCGGGTCCTGTGGTGGTGCTACACGCGCGGCGTGCTCCCGATCGCCGGCGCGGCCACCGGGGGCCGGGCGTGGTACGACGTCGGGCGCTTTCTCGGCCCGAGCATCAGCGGGCACGACCGGCGGTTCCCCCTCCCATGGCTGGTGGACGCCTGGCGCGACGCCGGGATCGTCGACGTGGCGTACCGCCGGATGAGCCTCGGCGGCGGCGTCGTCGTGTGGGGCCGGCGAGCCGGTGGGTGACTCGCCCGCCGCCGACCGGACGGCGCCGGCCTTCTACGGGCTGGGAGGAAGCCGCTGGCGTGACTGGTGGACGGTCCTGCACCCGCCCTATACCGCCTGGCACCTCTCGTACGTCGTGATCGGGGCGGCCCTGGCCCCTCGGCCGTCGGTGCCGGTGCTCCTGGCGACCCTCGGCGCCTTCTTCCTCGCCGTGGGGGTGGCGGCCCACGCGCTCGACGAGCTGCAGGGCCGTCCGCTCGGCACCACGCTCGGGCGGGATGCGCTGCTCGGGGCGGCGGCGGTCGGGCTCGGCGGTGCCGTGGTGCTCGGCGTGCTGGGCGTGGTGCGCCAGGGGCCCGTCCTCGTCCCGTTCATCGTGGTCGGCGCGGCGCTGGCGGTGGCCTACAACCTGGAGCTGTTCGGCGGTGCCGTGCACAACGACGCCGTCTTCGCCCTGGCGTGGGGCGCCTTCCCGGTCCTCACCGCGTACGTGGCCCAGGCGCGGACCCTGAGCGCCGCCGCGGCCGTCGCCGCTCTCGCGGCCGTCGGGCTCTCGTGGGCCCAGCGCGCCCTCAGCTCGCCCGCCCGGATGCTCCGACGGTCCGCCCGGCACGTGGAGGGCATCGTCGTCCTGGACGACGGGTCGACGAAGCGGCTGGACCGGGCGACGCTGCTGGCGCCGATCGAGCGAGCGCTTGGGGCCCTGTCGTGGGCCACCGTGGCGTTCGCCGTCGCCCTGGCCGTCGACCGGCTGACCTGAGCATCACCGGCCCGTCCGGTCGCGGCGCGTTGGTACCGAGCGTGAGCAGGACACGGCCGAAGTCGGCGTCGCCGGGGTGGATGCCGCCGCCCGGCCCTGGCGGTCCCAGGTGACGACGCGCCGGAACGGTCAGTAGCCGGCCAGCGGGTCCACGACGCCGAGGAGCGGTTGCCCGCCGGCGAAGCGCCGGGCGTTCTCCTCGACGAGCTCACCGAGGGCCGCGGCACCGAGCGCCGGCGTGTTGGCGACGTGGGGCGTGACGAGCGCGTTCTCGAGCTCCCACAGGGGGTGGTCGTCGGGGAGCGGCTCGGGGTCGGTGACGTCGAGGGCGGCGCCGGCGACGACACCTCGACGGAGGGCGTCGACCAGGTCGTCGGTCACTACCACGGGGCCCCGGGCCACGTTCACGAGCCAGGCGCTCTCCTTCATCGCCTCGAGGAACCGCCGGTCGACCAGGCCGGTGGTCGCTTCGGTGAGTGGCACGGCGACGACGACGGCGTCGGCCGCCGCGATCTCGGCCGTCATCCCTTCGCTCCTGGCCACCCTCGCCCCGGCCACGGGCGCGCCCGACCGGGTGACCACCACCACCTCCGCCCCGAACGGCTCGAGCTGGGCAACCAGGGAACGGCCGATGCCACCGGCGCCGAGCACGCAGACGGTGGCGCCGGCGAGGACCCGCCCCCGAAGGGGTTGCCACGATCTGGCGGCGACGTACCGGTGTAGCTGGCGGAAGGCGGTGATGAGGAGCCCGACCGTCATCTCGGCCACGGCAGGGCCGTAGGCCACCTTGGCGCACGTCCACACCACCGGCCCGGCGTGCGAGCGGACAAGCGGGACGAAGCGCTCGATCCCGGCGATCGGCAGCTGCACCCAGCGGACGGCTGGAGCCCGGGCGAGCAGGGCCCCGAGGCCGTCCGGGCGGTTGGAGGACCACACGACTGCATCGGCGCCGGTGGGGTCGGCGACGACCTCGAGCCCGGCTCGAGCGACGCGGACGTCGAGCGCGCTGGCTGCATTGCCGCCTGGTTGGACGTAGCACCTGAGGGCCGACACCTCGCTCCTTCCACGAAGGCCACCATGTTCGGCGGAACGACGGCGACACCGCAATTGCCGAACTGGCGGGCGCTGGCGGGACCTCCGTCCCCCGTCCGGTCGCGCCGGTAGCCTCGCCCGCGTCGGGGCCACCGCTGCGTCCCGGCGGCGCCCACCTGCTGTCGGCGGTCGGGCTCGGGGCGCACGAGCCGGGCGCCGTCCCGACGCCGTCCTCCCGGTGTGCGCCGCCGCCTACCTGGGGAGCGGGGGCGACTGGAGCCGCACGAAGGTCACCGTGCGCCGGTCGGTGAACCCGAGCCGGTGATAGAGGTCGATGGCGCCGGTGTTGGTGCCGGCAGCGTGGAGGAACGGCACGTCTCCGGCGTCGCGGACCGATGCCACCAGGTGGCGCACGAGCGCCGTCGCCAGTCCCCGGGTCCTCCAGGTCGGGTCGGTGGCCACGGCGCTGATCTCGGCGAAGCCGGCCGGTCGCATCCGCACGCCGGCCATGGCCACCAGGCCCCCGCCAGCCCGTCGCCCGACGTACCCGCCCAGGTGCACGGTCCGGGGCAGGAACGGGCCGGGTCGGGCCGACTCGACGAGCGCCGCCATCTGGCCGGCATCGCCGGGGCCGAGCGCCTCGGCTGCCGGGTCGGGGCGACCGTCGACCGACTCGCCCGTCATCTGCAACCCGTCGCCGGCGCGCAGCACGGTCCATCCCGGTGGGACGTCGGGGACCTCCCCGGCCGGGGCCACCAGGCCGATCGAGCCGCCGGGGCCGGTCACCGCGGCGAGATCCCGCCAGGCGCGGGCGAGTGCGGCACCGCCGGCGGCGAGTGCCGCCGGATCGAGGGCGCCGAATGGGCACACGTCCGGCTCGTAACGGCAGGCGGCGCCGGACACACGCCCGAACGTGCGCTGGGTGCCGTGCAGCGCGACCCAGATCGGATGGTCGAGCACGTGAGCCAATCGACGGGTCCTCCTCGAACCGGTGGGTGACACGGGAAGGGTATGTGGAGCGTGCGGCGGCGCGAGCACTCGCCGTGGGCACCCGGCGGGACGCCCCGCCGCGAAAGCCCGCCTGCGCCGGGCGCGGGCGCGGGTCACCGCTAGCCTCGGGCGCGGTGGGGGTGCTCGAGCGTGTGGGACAGGGCGGCAGGCTGGCGTTCGACGCGTTACCACCGGGGGCGCAGCGGCGCGTCCGCAAGCTAGCGGGGCGGCCCGGCCCGCGCCGGATCAGCCTCGACGCACTGGACGCCGAGCTCGCCCAGGCGGAGGAACTGTTCGCCCGGTCGGAGGACGCCGCCCGGGCCCACCTGGACGGCTTCGAGCTCGAGCCGCCCCGGGGACGGCCGGAGGACCCGTTCTCCGCCCAGTACGAGGCGTGGGCGTGGGAGCTGTACCACAACATCTCCGGCCGCTCCGGCTACACCCTGGACAACGAGGCCTCGCCCTTCGACCTCCCCGCGGCGCTCGAGCGCCCGTTCCCGTACAGCACCGGCTCCGCCGCGGTGGTGGGGGAGGATCTCGAGGCCCGCGGACGCGTCCTGCGGGTGCTGGGCAACGGTCGCATCGGCGGTGGCGCCGCCGGCCCGGGCGCCAGACTGGCTCCGTCGGCGCGCATCGTCGAGTTCGGCCCCGGCTGGGGCAACCTGACCGTGGACCTCCTCGCCACCGGCTTCGACGTCACCGCGGTCGAGGTCGACGCGGGGTTCCGCTCGCTGCTCTCGGCCCGGGCGCCGGCCGGCGGACGCCTGACCGTGGTCGCCACCGACATGCTGTCGTTCCGCCCCGACGAACCGATGGACGCGGCGGTGTTCTTCGAGTCGTTCCATCACTGTGCCGACCACCGGCGCATGCTCCGCCACCTGCACGAGGTGGTGGCGCCGGACGGTGTGGTGGTGTTCGCCGGGGAGCCGGTGCAGGCGATGTCGTACCCGTGGGGGCCGCGTCTCGACGGCCTTTCATTGTGGTCGACCCGGACGTACGGCTGGCTCGAGCTTGGCTTCGATCCGCGCTACTTCGCCGCGGCCCTGGCCCGGACGGGCTGGCACGCCGTCCACTACCGCTCCCGTCGCTCGCCCAAGGCCGACCTCCACCTCGCGGTCCGACATGGGGGCGACCGGTAGGAACTGTACAGGCGTCGGAGGGCATGACGTGTCAGCAGGCGAGCGGCACGCTACGCATACCACCGGGGCGCTGAACCACAACATGCAGTGTGCCCGGTGGTCGCGGTGGCATCCGGACGTCGCGTTCGATAGGCGTACAACCAGGCACAACGCGCGCCAGCCGCCCGGCTCGAGCGAAGTGTCGAGAGTCGATGTCGTCAGAGAACTCTTCGCGGCGAACCGCGTCCGCCACGCGACCGGTCGTGGCGTGGGTAGGACGTTGCGCCGCGGCGGGCGTCAGCCGCGGCGCGTGTTCGCCCGGATCATCCGATGCCGACGATCGGCGCGGCGAGCGGGTGGCCGCCCATCGACCCCTCGAACGTGGCGTCGCCGTAGC
>JBOGGF010000464.1:0-2955 GCA_050743965.1 Acidimicrobiales bacterium | reverse complement strand
GCCGGCCGGGCCTGGACCGGCGGGCTGTCCGGGCCCCCGCTCCACCCGGTCGCCCTCCGGGCGGTGGCCGACTGCCGGCGGGCGTTCCCGGCCGCCGGCATCGTCGGGGTCGGCGGCGTGTCGTGCGGGCGGGAGGCGGTGGCGTTGCTCCTGGCGGGGGCCGACGCCGTGCAGGTCGGGACGGCCACGTTCGCCGATCCCCGAGCGCCGTGGAAGGTGCAGGACGAGCTGGGCCGGTGGTGCCGGGATCACCGGGTCTCGGTGCGGGAGGTGGTGGGTGCCGCCGCGTGAGCCGTTCGGGACCAGGGTGGCGGCGGCGGTCGCCCGGACGGGGCCGCTGTGCGCGGGGATCGACCCCTCGGCCGCCCTGCTCGGCGCCTGGGGGCTCCCCGACGACGCCGGCGGGCTGGCGTCGTTCGCCGGCCGGTGCGTCGAGGCGTTCGCCGGGACCGTCCCGGTGGTCAAGCCCCAGCTGGCGTACTTCGAGCGCCACGGGGCGGCCGGCCTCGCCGCCCTCGAGCACCTGCTCGCCGCGGCGGCCGACGCCGGACTGCTGGTGATCGCCGATGCCAAGCGCGGCGACACGGACAGCACGTCGGCGGCGTACGCCGACGCCTGGCTGGGGGAGGGGAGCCCGCTGGCGGCCGACGCTGTGACCGCCCACGCCTACCTGGGCCTGGGTGCCCTGGCACCGATGGTGGCGGCGGCCCGGCGCACGGGGCGGGGCGTCCTCGTCGTCGCCCGCAGCTCGAACCCCGAGGGCCTGGCCCTCCAGGCGGCGGTGGGGCCCGGGGGCAGGGCGGTCGGCGACCTGGTGCTCGACGGCGTCGCCGCCTGCAACCGGGAGGAGGGGCTGGCAGTGGGCTCGGTCGGTGCGGTCGTGGGCGCCACGCTGGCCCCGACGGACGGGCTGCCCGGCCAGCTGGCGGCGGTCGGCGGGGTTCTCCTGGCCCCCGGCCTGGGTGCCCAGGGGGCGTCGGTCGCCGACGTCGGGGCGCTGTTCGGGGCGTGCCGGCCCGGCACCGTCCTGCCGAGCGTGTCGCGCTCGGTGCTGGCCGCCGGGCCCGACCCGGCCGCCCTCCGGCAGGCCGCCGCCCAGGTCAGGGACGAGCTTTCCGCCGTTCTCGCATGACCGGCCGGCGGATGAGGCGCTACAGTCGGTTCCCATGCCGCAACCTCCCGCACTGACCACCGAGCAGCGCCAGGCTGCACTCGAGAAGGCCGCCCGAGTCCGTCGTGAGCGGGCCGACGTGAAGGAGAAGCTCAAGTCGGGGGCGATGCCCCTGTCCGAGCTGCTCCAGCGGGCCGAGACGGACGAGACCGTCGGCAAGATGAAAGTCCTTTCGGTGCTCGAGTCGCTGCCCGGGCTGGGCAAGGTCAAGGCCCGCCGGCTCATGGAGTCCGTGGGCATCGCCGACAGCCGCCGGCTGCAGGGCCTGGGGGCGAAGCAGCGGGCCGACCTGCTCAAAGAGACTGCTTCCCACTGACCACCGGCTGTTCGTGCTCGTCGGCCCCGGCGGGGCCGGCAAGGGCACGGTCGCGGCGGCGTTGACCGCCGCGGACCCACAGCTGTGGCTCAGCCGGTCCTGGACGACGCGGCCGCGGCGCGCCGGCGAGGGCGAGGACGCCTACGTCTTCGTCACCCGGACAGCGTTCATGGACCGCGTGTCGACGGGGGGCTTCCTCGAGTGGGCCGAGTTCCTGGGCAACCTCTACGGCACGCCCGACCCCGAACCGCCCCCCGGTTGCGACGTGTTGCTGGAGATCGACGTCCAGGGAGCCGAGCAGGTCGTGGCCAAGCGCCCCGACGCCGTCGTCGTCGTGCTGCTGCCGCCGTCCGACGCCGTCCAGCGGACCCGGCTCACCGCCCGGGGCGACTCGCCCGAGCAGGTCGTCCGGCGCATCGCCACCGGCCGTGACGAGGTGGCGCGCGCCCGGCGGCTGGCTGCCCACGAGGTGGTGAACCACCAGGTCGTCCAGGCAGTGCAGGATCTGGCCGGTATAGTGGTCGGGACCCGCGGAAAGGAACCCGATGGCGCGTAACACCCTGATGGACCCGCCGATCGAGGAGCTGCTCGACAAGGTGGACTCGAAGTTCACCCTGGTGGCCCTCGGCTCCCGGCGTGCACGCCAGGTCAACTCCTACTACAACAGCCTGGGCGAGGGGCTGGGCCGCATCGTGCCGCCCCAGGTCACCTCGGTGTCGGGGAAGCCGCTCTCGATCGCCTTCGAGGAGATCGCCGCCGGCAAGGTGGTCTACGACCGCCCGGAGCCGGAGGGCGAGGAGGCCGGTGACGCCGGGGAGGCCGCCGAGGAGCGGGCCCTGGTCGAGGCCAGGGAGGCCGCCGACGCCGGCGGCGCCTTCGGAGAGGAGCCGGCACCGGTCGACGAGGGTCCGGCCGCCGGCTAGCGCCGGCCCGCGCCAGCGGTCGCCGTGCGGATCGTCCTCGGGGTCTCCGGCGGCATCGCCGCCTACAAGGCGGTGGAGGTGTGCCGCCGGCTGGTCGACGCCGGCCATCACGTGACGCCGGTCCTCACCGACTCGGCGCGCCACTTCGTCGGCGAGGCGACCTTCTCCGCCCTCGCCTCGGCGCCGGTCCCGTCCGGCCTGTGGGAGGGCCGCATCCCTCACACGCAGCTCGGCCAGTCGGCCGAGCTGGTGTTGGTGGCCCCGGCGACCGCCGACCTCCTGGCCCGCTACGCCGCCGGCATGGCCGACGACCTGCTCACCGCCACGCTGCTGGCCACCCGGGCGCCCGTGGTGGTCTGCCCGGCCATGCACACCGAGATGTGGGAGCACCCGGCGGTCCGGGACAACCTGGCGGTGCTCCGCCGGCGCGGGGTGATCGTGGTGCCGCCGGAGGAGGGCCGCCTGGCCGGGGGCGACGTGGGCGCCGGCCGCCTGGCCGACCCGGCCGCCATCGCCGCCCGGGTGCTCGACCTGCTGGCCGGCGG
>JBOGGF010000463.1:0-2494 GCA_050743965.1 Acidimicrobiales bacterium | reverse complement strand
CTACGATCACGTCCTCGACGCGGCGGTGGCCGTCGGCGCTGTGCCGGCCCGGTTCCAGGCCGGCGCGGCGCCGGGAACCCTAGACGCTTACTTCGCCATGGCCCGAGGTGGGCGCACCGGCGGGCGGGAGGTGGCGCCACTGGAGCTGACCAAGTGGTTCGACACCAACTACCACTATCTTGTCCCCGAGCTGGCACCCGACACCCGCTTCTGCGTGGACCCTGCCAAGCCGTTGCGGGAGCTGTCAGAGATCACCGCAGCTGAGAGAGCGACGGTCAAGGTCGTCATGGTCGGTCCGCTCAGCATGCTGCTTCTGTCAAGCCCGGCCCACCCCGGATTCGGCCCGCTCGGGCTCGCGGACGCCCTAGCCGGGGCCTACCTTGAGCTTCTGGAGGCGCTGACCGGGGCCGGGGCCACCTGGGTGCAGCTGGACGAGCCCGTCCTCACGGCGGACCTCGACGGCGAAGGATTGGCTGTACTGGAGCGCATCTACCGCCGCCTCGGTGAGACCCCCACCCGGCCCAAGGTTGCTTTATCTACCTACTTCGGATCGGTCGGATCAGCGATGGGGCCCCTCGCCGATCTGCCCGTAGAGGGCATCGGCTTGGACTTCTGTGCCGGCGCGGCGAATCTCGAGCTGCTCCGAGCCGCCGGTGGGCTGGCCGATAAGACGCTTTTTGCCGGAGTGGTCGACGGCCGCAACGTGTGGGCCGCAGATCTCGACGCCGCGGGGCGGATCCTCGACGACGCCGCCACGCTCGCTGACGAGGTCGTGGTGTCGACTTCCTGCTCGCTGCTCCATGTGCCGTGGACGACCGCAGGGGACACCGGTATCGACCCCTCGGTGGTTCCGTGGCTGGCGTTCGGCTTGGAGAAACTCGGCGAACTGCGCGTGCTGGCTCAGGCCCTCGACCAGGGGAAGGCCAGCATCAGCAGTGAGCTTGATGCCAACCGGGCTGTCCTGGCCGCTCGTCGTGGAGACCCGCGCCGATCCGACCCCGCCGTGCGGGCACGCCTGAGCGGCCTCAGAGCGGGCGGAGACCGCCGGCCCGGCACCGCGGAGAGCCGTCGGGCGACCCAGGACACCCGGCTCGGCCTGCCCCTTCTGCCCACCACGACTATTGGATCGTTCCCCCAAACCGCCGAGCTTCGGGCCGCCCGAGCGTCGTGGCGGGCCGGACGCCTCGACGACGACGCCTACCACGCCCATCTCCGCGCCGCCATCGACCGCGTCGTGGCTCTCCAGGAGGAAGTCGGCCTCGACGTGCTAGTGCACGGCGAGCCCGAACGTGACGACATGGTCCGCTACTTCGCCGCCCAGCTCAGCGGCTTCACCCTCCCGGACGACGGTTGGGTCCAGTCCTACGGTTCGCGCTGCACCCGCCCTGCCGTCCTCTACGGCGACGTCTGTCGTCCCGCCCCGATCACGATCGGGTGGACCATCTACGCGGCATCGCTGACCTCGAAGCCTGTGAAAGGCATGCTGACCGGCCCGGTGACCATGCTGCGCTGGTCGTTCGTGCGCGACGACCAGCCATTCGCGGACACTGCCTACCAGCTCGCCCTGGCCATCGGCGACGAGGTCGCCGACCTGCAGGAGGCGGGCATCGCCGTGATTCAGGTCGACGAACCAGCCTTACGCGAAGGCCTCCCCCTCCGCAGAGCCGAACGGGACGCCTATCTCGCCTGGGCTACTCGGGCCTTCCGACTCGCGGTGGCATCGGCGGGCCGGGACACCCAAGTGCATACCCACATGTGCTACAGCGAGTTCTCTGGCATTCTGTCCGCGCTAGCCGAGCTCGAGGTCGATGTCATCTCCCTGGAGGCGGCCCGTTCGCAGGCGGCCACCGTCGAGGAACTGGCCGGCAGTTCCTATCAGGGCGGGATAGGCCCGGGGGTCTACGACGTGCACTCGCCACAGGTTCCTAGCGTCGATGAAATGACCGCGTCATTCAACGGCGCCATTCTGCAGTTCGGGGCTGGGCGGGTGTGGGCCAACCCCGACTGCGGCCTCAAGACTCGCGACTACGGCGAGGTCATCCCAGCCCTGCGCAACCTTGTCACGGCGGCCCACCAGGCCCGGGCGGCCATCGGCACTGAGAGATGGGCTGATCGCTCATGACCGGACCCCAGTCAGCCCAACATCCTGCGACCACCCGTGCTGATCCGTTTCCGGCCACCGCCAATCTCGAAGTGGCCGACCTCGGCGGGCGACCGCTCGAGAGCACCGGCGACGGAGTCGTCTGGACCCTCTCATCGGAAAGCCAGCTTAACGTCCACCTCCTCTATTTGGAGCAGGGCCACGGGATAGCTGAGCACCTCAACGACGAAGTCGACGTCGTCGTCATGGTGGTAGACGGTGCCGGAGAGTTGCAAGTGGACGGCCAAAGAATCGAACTGAATCCCTTGACCTTCGCGCACGTGCCGAAGGGCACGCCGCGGTCCATCAAAGCTGTCGGGCAGCCTCTCAGATACCTGAGCATTCACCGCCGAC
>JBOGGF010000462.1:0-5024 GCA_050743965.1 Acidimicrobiales bacterium | reverse complement strand
GTGCCGGTGCCGGCGGTCCGGGCGAGCCGGCGTTCGTCCCCGGGGGGGCGGCGGGTGCCGACCCGGGGCTGGGCGCAGGGACGGGGACGGGCGCGGGGACAGCCGCCCCGGTGGCCTCCCGAACGGGCTCGGTCCCCCAGCGGGGCGGCGACGCCGGCGGCGCGGCGGCAGGTCGGGGCGGCGGCGCCGCCGGAGAAGGCAGGGTCGCCGGGTGGTAGTCGGAGAAGAACTCGCGCCAGCTCTCGGCGACCGAGCCGGGGTCGGCCAGGTACCGGTCGTACATGTCGTCGACGAGCCACGCGTTGGGGCCGAACGACCCCGCCGAGCTGGGCCGGGCGGCGCTCTCCGGCCTCCGGACGCGCTCGCTATCCTCTGCTGCACACATATGTCCACCCTACCGGCGTTGTGCGGGGTGAGGGATCCTCCGGGTGCGGTCGGGGAGGGCCGCTGCGCCCGGCCGGCGGCCCGGTAACGTCCGTGCGGATGCCGGCCCCTCCACGTTCCCGCTCCCCGCTCCCCGCCTCCCCGCCGGCTCCCGCAACCGCCCCCGGCCACCTGCTGCGGGAAGCGGGCGACCCGTTCCCCCGGGACCTGCACGTCGTGGCGCGCCCGCCGGCGGCAGGCTGGGAAGGCTACGGCGGGCCCGTGGTCGTCCTCGTCCACGGATCGCTCGACCGCGCCGCCAGCTTCACCCGCACGGTGCGCCGGCTGCCAGAGGCTTGGGGATGCGTCGCCTACGACCGCCGCGGCTACCAGGGCTCACGCTCGTCGGGGCCGGTTCCGCTCGAAGGGCACGTCGACGACCTGCTCGCCGTCGCCGCTGCCGCCGCTGCGGCCGGTGGCGCCGGGCGATCGGTGGTCACCGTGGGGCACAGCATGGGTGGGGTGGTCGCGCTCGGCGCGGCGCTGGCCGAGCCCCGGCGCTTCACCGCCGTCGGCGCCTACGAGCCGCCGATGCCCTGGCTCGGCTTTCCCAGGGAGGGTGCGCCGGCGAGCCAGGATGCGCCCCCGGCCGACCCGGCGGCCGAGGCCGAGCGCTTCTTCCGCCGGATGGTCGGGGATGGCGCCTGGGAGCGCCTGTCCGGCGCCGCCAAGGCGTCCCGGAGGGAGGACGGTCCGGCGCTCGTCGCCGAGCTGGCCTCCCTGCGGCGCGGCGCCCCCGCCCCCTTCGACGTGACCGCCCTGACGGTGCCGGTGGTGTTCGGCTGCGGTGGACCGGCGACCGAACCTCGGCGGCGACGGACGGCGGCCTGGCTGGCCGAGCATGTCGCCGGCGGCCACCTGGTCGAGATCCCTCAGGCCGGGCACGGCGCCCACCTCGGCCACCCCACTGCCTTCGCCGACCTGGTCCGGGCGACGGTGGCCCTGGGCAGCCCCGACGGCGGGCAGCCGCCTCGGCGCGGGGGCCCGGACCGGTGAAGGTCCTCTGCTCCGGCGCGCACGGGCTCGTGGGGCGCGCCCTGACGGCCAACTTGGCGGCCGACGGGCACGAGGTGGTGGCAATGGTGCGTCCGGCGTCCTCGGGCGCCCCGCCGCAGGGCGCCACGGTGTGGTGGGACCCGGCGGACGGAACGGTGGACGACCGAGCCCTGGCCGCCGCCGGGCCCTACCGGGCGGTCGTGCACCTGGCAGGGGCCGGCATCGGCGACCGGCGGTGGACGCCCGCCCGGCGACGCGAGGTGCGCGACAGCCGGGTGGCGTCGACCCGAACCCTGGTGGGCGCCCTGCGCCGGCTCGACCCGCCGCCGCCGGTGCTCGTGTCGGGCTCAGCCGTGGGCTACTACGGCGACCGGGGCGATGAGATCCTCGGGGAGGACAGCCCGCCCGGCGGCGGGTTCCTCGCCGATCTCTGCCGGGAGTGGGAGGGCGAGGCGTCGGCGGCCGAGGACCTCCTCCGGGTGGTGCGGGTGCGCTCGGGCGTGGTGCTGGCCCGCCACGGCGGGCTGCTGGCCCGACTCCTGCCACCGTTCCGTCTCGGGCTCGGCGCCCGTCTCGGTCGCGGCGAGCAGTGGACGAGCTGGATCAGCCTCCGTGACGAGGTGGCCGTGCTCCGGCGGGCCATCGACGACGAGGGCCTGGCCGGGCCGGTCAACGCCACTGCCCCCGAGCCCGTCACCAACGCGGCCTTCACCGCCTTGCTCGCCCGGTCGGTCGACCGGCCGGCGTTCCTCACCCTGCCGGCGCCCGTGCTCGAGCTGGCGCTCGGCCGGGGCATGGCGCACGAGATGCTGCTCGCCGGCCAGCGGGTGCTGCCCGGCGTGCTGTCGGCGCGGGGGATGCCCTTCGCCGATCCGACGCTCGAAGCCGCCCTGGCCGGTCCGCTGGCGCCCGAGACCTGACGGTGCCCCGCTCGGACCGGCCGGCGTCCCCGCTGCTCGGCCGCGTCGGATGGGCCCTCCTGGCCGTCGGGCTGCCGGGCGTGGCGGCGGCGGCCGTCCTGGAGCCGTCGGGCACCGCTGCCGCCGCGCAGCAGGACTGGCCACCCTTCGTCCTGGTGACGGGCCTCCTGCTGCTGGGCCTCGTGGCCAGGGAGGACGGCCTGTTCGAAGCCGCCGGGAACATCATGGCCCGCTCCGCGGCCGGCGGCCGCACCCTGTTCGCCGGGGCGGCAGTGTTGGTCGCCGTGGTCACCGCCGTGCTCAATCTCGACACCGCGGTCGCCTTCCTCACCCCGGTGGTGGTCACCGCCGCCCGCACCCGTCGGACCGACGTGGCGCCGTTCCTCTACCTGTCGGTCTTCCTGGCCAACGGTGCCTCCCTCCTGCTGCCCGGCTCCAATCTGACGAACCTGATCGTCCTCGGGCACCTGCACCAGTCCGGCGGCGCGTACGCCGCCGAGATGGCGCTGCCCTGGGTGGCGTCGTCGGTGGTCGTGACCGCCGTCGTCGGCCTCGCGTGGCGGCGGTCGCTCGCCGTCGCCGGGGGGCGCCAGCGGGTGACCGCGCCCTTGCGAGGGGGGGCGGGAGTAGCCGGGGTGGTCGTGGCGGTCGCCGCTGTCGTCGCCCTGCCGCCGGACGACGCGGCAGCCCTGACGGTGGCCGCCGGCGCCGCCGCCACGGCGTGGGGGCTGTGGCGGCACCGGTTATCGCTCGACGCGGTGCGCCAGGCGGTCGACCTGCGGATCCTCGGCGGCCTGTTCGCCGTGGCCGCCGCCCTGGGGACTCTCGGCCGCGTGTGGGGCGGCCCGGCCCAGGTCCTCGCCCACGCCTCGAGCGTGGTGGCAGCCATCGTCGGAGCGGGCGCGAGCGTGGTGGTCAACAACCTGCCGGCGGCGTCACTCCTCGCCGCCCGGTCGCCGGCCGAGGCACATGCCCTGCTCATCGGGCTCGACCTCGGCCCCAACCTGGCCGTGACCGGTGCGCTGTCGGCCGTGCTGTGGCTGCAAGTCGGGCGCTCGGCCGGTGCCGAGCCGTCGGCCCTGCGCTACTCGGCCCTCGGGGTCCTGGTGGTCCCGCTCTCCATGGCGGCGGCACTCGGGGCGCTCGCACTCACCCACTGAGGGATCCCACCGGCCGAGCCCCGGGGTGCTCACGTCGCCACAGCCGGCCGGACCGTGAATTAGCCTCTGCCGGTGCTCACTGGACCTGGGGGCCCCGGCGGGGGCACCGGCGACCGCCCCGACCGCAGGGAGGTCCCGACGGTGACGGGGCGCTGGTCCACGGCACCGCGGCCATGACGCCGGCGACCCCCGCGGCCACAGACGCACCCGTCACCCCGCCCGGCGGGGTCGCCGCGGTCGGCCGGTGGCGCCACGCCGACCTGGCGTGGGGCGTCGGCGCCTTCTGCTGCTATGCCTTCCTCGCCGTCGGCGTCTTCTGGCACGTCTGGACCGGCCATCCCACCACCGAGACGGTCGGCGGCGGGGACAGCTACATGGACACGTGGTTCCTGGCCTTCATCGCCCATGCCGTCGTCCACGGCCACAACCCGTTCTTCACGGTGTTGGGCAACTATCCGTACGGCATCAACGTCCTCGACCAGAGCAGCCAGCCCGTCCTCGGCTTCGTCGGCACCCCGCTCACCCTCGCCTTCGGGGCCATCGCCACGTTCAACTTCTGGACCACCGCCGGCCTCGCCCTGAGCGCCATGAGCGCCTACCTGCTGGCCCGCCGCTTCGTGCGCTGGCACCCGGCCGCGGTGCTGGCCGGGCTGGTCTACGGCTTCTCCCCGTACTCGATCGTCCAGTCGGCCGACGGCCACCTCAACATCGCCTTCGTCGCCATCCCGCCGCTCGTCTTCCTCGTCCTGCACGACCTCCTGGTGGCCAAGCGTGACCGGCCGGTGCGCAACGGAGTGCTGCTGGCGGTGCTCCTCGTCGTCCAGTTCTTCATCTCCGACGAGGTCCTCGTCACCACGGTGCTCGTCGCCGCGATCGCCGTCGTCGTGGCGGCGATCGCCGCCCACCGGGAGCTGCGGGAAGCCCTGCCGGCAGCGGCCAAGAGCCTGGTGCTGGCCGGCGTGGCCACGGTGGCAGCCCTGTCCTACCCCGCCTGGTACGCCCTGCGGGGCCCGGGCCACATCGTGGGGCCCATCCAGCCGGTGGCCCAGGCCTACCGGGCCGACCTCCTCGGCCCGCTGCTGCCCGACCACATGGAGCGGCTGGCGCCCGGGCGGCTCGTCCAGATGGCCCAGCACTTCGCCAGCAGCACGGCAGAGAACGGGTCCTACCTCGGCATCCCGCTCATCCTGCTGGTGGTGGCCGGGGCCGTCTGGCTGTGGCACGAACGGGCCGTGGTGGTGACGGCTATCACCGGGGCGGCCGCCTTCGTGCTCTCGCTGGGCGGCGCCCTCCAGGTCACGGGTGCACCCGCCGTCGGCCCCCACGGGGCGGCGACCGGCGGCATCCCACTGCCCGAGGCGCTGCTCTACGCCGTCGCGCCGCTGCGCAACATCATCCCGGTCCGCATCAGCCTCTACACCACCCTGGCGGCGGCCGTGCTGCTCGCCCTCGTCTGCGACCGCCTGCGGGCCCGCGCCGTCGCGAGCGGGGGCGCCCCGAGCCACCGGGCCATCCGGTGGGCGGC
>JBOGGF010000461.1:0-2422 GCA_050743965.1 Acidimicrobiales bacterium | reverse complement strand
GCTCAAGCGGGACGCCGAGGCCTTCCTCGGCGACACCGTGACCCAGGCGGTCATCACCGTGCCCGCCTACTTCGACGACGCCCAGCGCACCGCGACCAAGGAGGCCGGGCAGATCGCCGGCCTCGAGGTGCTGCGCATCATCAACGAGCCGACCGCCGCCGCCCTCGCCTACGGCCTCGACAAGGAGGGGGCGGACCAGACGGTCCTCGTCTTCGACCTCGGAGGCGGGACCTTCGACGTCTCGATCCTCGAGATCGGCGAAGGCGTCTTCGAGGTCAAGTCGACCTCGGGCAACACCAAGCTGGGCGGGGACGACTGGGACCAGAAGGTCATCGACTGGCTGGTCAAGACGTTCAAGGACACCGAAGGGGTCGACCTGTCCAATGACAAGATGGCCCTCCAGCGGCTGAAGGAGGCGGGGGAGAAGGCCAAGATCGAGCTCTCCTCGGTGCAGGAGACCCAGGTCAACCTGCCCTTCATCACCGCCACGTCCGAGGGTCCCAAGCACCTCGACGTGAAGCTCACCCGGGCCAAGTTCAACGAGTTGACGTCCGAGCTGGTCGAGGACTGCCGCGGGCCGTTCGAGGCGGCGATCAAGGACGCCAACCTCGAGACCTCCGACATCGACCACGTGGTCCTCGTCGGCGGGTCGACCCGGATCCCGGCCGTCCAGGAGCTGGTCCACAGCCTGACGGGCAAGGAGCCCCACAAAGGCGTCAATCCGGACGAGGTGGTCGCCGTCGGTGCCGCCGTCCAGGCCGGCGTGCTCAAGGGCGAGGTCAAGGACGTCCTCCTACTCGATGTCACCCCCCTCTCGCTCGGCATCGAGACCAAGGGCAGCGTCATGCACCGGCTGATCGAGCGCAACACCACCATCCCGACCAAGCGGTCGGAGGTCTTCACCACGGCCGAGGACAACCAGCCGTCGGTCGAGATCCACGTGCTCCAGGGCGAGCGCGAGATGGCGATGTACAACAAGACGCTGGGCAAGTTCCAGCTGGTCGACCTGCCCCCGGCCCCGCGCGGCATCCCGCAGATCGAGGTCACCTTCGACATCGACGCCAACGGGATCGTCCACGTCTCGGCCCAGGACAAGGCCACTGGCAAGGAGCAGTCGATGACGATCAGCGGCCAGTCCTCGCTGGCCAAGGACGACATCGAGCGTATGGTCCGCGACGCCGAGTCCCACGCCGAGGACGACCGCCGACGGCGCGAGGAGGCGGAGGTGCGCAACACCGCCGACACCCTCGTGTACCAGACCGAGAAGCTGCTGCGGGAGCAGGGCGACAAGTTCGAGGGCTCGGAGAAGGAGGACGTCTCCTCCGCCCTCCAGGGCCTGAAGGACACGCTTTCGGGCACCGACATCGAGGCGATCAAGACCGCCACCGAGCGGCTCATGACCGCCAGCCAGGGCTTCTCGCAGCGGCTGTACGAGCAGGCGTCCCAGCAGGCGTCCCAGCAGGCGTCCGCCGCCGGCGCGACCGGCGCGACCGACGAGACCCCCGGAGCCTCCGAGGAGCCGGCCGAGGGCGAGGTCGTCGACGCCGAGATCGTCGACGAGCAATGACGGGCCGTCCCGAGCAAGGTGTACCGCCGCCCGCGCCCGAAGAAGTCGGGGTCGATCCTGACGCCGTCGACGAGGAGCCGGGCGGAACCATCCTCACCGACGCCGCCGCCTTGGCGGCCGAGCGCGACGAGTACCTGACCGCCCTCCAGCGCCTCAAGGCCGACTTCGAGAATTACCGCAAGCGCGTCCAGCGGGAGCAGGAGGCACTCGCCGGCCGCGCCGCCGGCGGGCTGGTGGCCAAGCTGCTGCCCGTTCTCGACAACCTCGACCTCGCCTGGGCCCATCTCGGGACCGAGGGCGACGAGGAGGCGCGGGCCGTGGGCCAGGCGCGCGAGCAGCTGCTCGAGGTCCTCGGCAAGGAGGGCCTCGAGCGGGTCGACGCGGCCGAGGTGCCGTTCGACCCGGTGGTCCACGACGCCGTCGCCCACGCGCCGGCCGGCGAGGAGCCCGACGAGGCCGGCGTGACGGTCGACGAGGCCGGCGTGACGGTCGACGAGGTCTTGCGGGCCGGCTATCGCTGGCGCGGCCAGGTGTTGCGGCCGGCGATGGTCCGGGTGCGGGGCTGAGGCCACCGTGGCTGCTCAGCGCGAGTGGTTCGAGAAGGACTACTACCAGGTGCTCGGCGTGCCGTCGACGGCGACCGACAAGGAGATCACCCGCGCCTACCGCAGGCTGGCCAAGCAGTACCACCCCGACGCCAATCCGGGGTCGGAGGACCGCTTCAAGGAGATCACCGCCGCCTACGACGTGCTGGGCGACCAGGCGCGGCGCAAGGAGTACGACGAAGTGCGCCGGCTCGGCCCGATGGCCGGGGGCTTCGGCGCCCCGGGTGGCTTCGGCGGCCCAGGTGGACCC
>JBOGGF010000460.1:0-3892 GCA_050743965.1 Acidimicrobiales bacterium | reverse complement strand
CCCGTCCCCGGGCCCGTCACCGCGGTCGCGACCAGCACCCCGGGGCTGGCGTTCACCGGCGGCCCCGGGCTCGCCGAGGTGCTCGGCGGGCTCGGGCTCGGGGTCGTCGGTGGCGGGCTGATGCTCGCAACCCGGCGGCGGCGGCCACGGCACGCCGCGGGCAGGAGCGACGGAGGTGCACGATGAAGCGAGGGCGCTGGCGCGGCTCGGCCAAGGTGTTCGTCTTCCTCAATGTCGGTGCCGTATGGCTGGTCACGATGCTCCTCTTGCCGGCGAGGACGAGCCCGGCCGCGGTGAAGGTGACCGCGTCCCCGAAGCGACCGAGGGACATCTCGGTGACGTGCCCGGGGTCCGCGTGCCCGTACACCGCACCGAGCTTCGTCGAGCAGGGACTCGCCGCCGACGTGCTGGCACGGATCAACCTCGAACGGGCAGCACCCGAGCGGGACTACGCGTACCGCGGCGCCACGACGGCGTTGCCGCCACTGGCGCCGGCTGCCTCCCCGGCAGAGGCGGCGGCCCATGCGGCGGCCGAGTGGGAAGCAACCCACACAACGGTCGCCGACTACACGGGTCCGGACCCCGGAGGCTACGAGTACCTCGTGGGTGGGAATGCCGCCGCTGCCGGCGACTCGGCGGGGATCGACGACTCGATCATGCATTCGTACGGCCACGCGCTCGGCGTGCTCTCCGCCGCGCCGACGGAGGTGGCGATCGGGGCGGCCTGTTCACGGAGCGGCACCGTCTACGTGACCGAGGAGTTCTACGACACCGACCAGGCAACGGCACAGGAGGGCCAGGCGCGGCTCGCGGCGGAGCTGGCGCAGAACAACGTCTACGCCCAGTCCGGCGGCACGATCACGACGGTGCACGATGCGGGCGGGTCGGGACCTGCCGAGGACTACCTTCCCCAGCAGCCCATCGTCGCCGGGTACGGCCTGCACGACGCCGAGCTCTACGCCACCGGCACGGACTGGACCTGCTCCGGGGTCCGCTATCCGCCGGGAACCGGGCCACGGACGCCGACGTCGGCACCGGTGGTCGCCATCGCAGGGACGCGGGACGGCGGCGGCTACTACCTCGCCGACGCCGCCGGCGCGGTCGACGTCCACGGTGACGCGGTGTTCCGCGGCGACCTGGGCGCCAGCCCGCCGACGTTCCCGATCACTTCCATGGTGCCCACGGCCGACGGGCGCGGCTACTGGATGGTCGGTGCCGACGGCGGGGTGTTCGCCTTCGGTGACGCCGGCTACCTCGGTTCGCTACCGGGGCTGGGCGTCCACGTCGCGGACATCGTGGGCCTCGCGGCGCCGCCGTCGAGGACCGGCTACTGGCTCGCCGGGCGAGACGGCGGGGTGTTCGCCTTCGACGTACCGTTCTACGGTGCCGGTTGACGCCGGTTGGCTGCCCGCCGAGCTGCCCACGGCAGCAGCCCGCCCCACCGGTGCCGGTGGCCCAACCGGTGCCCGGTCCCGCCCGCCGGCGATCGATCGCGGCCTCCGCCTGCTACGCTGCACGGCGAGCCGGCTGGCGTTGGAGCCGCCGGTGGTCGGCAGTCGGCCGACTGGGTCTGATTCGAGTTCCGGTTCGAGTTGGGCTGTACCCCTCGTGTCAGGAGCTCCGTGTCCCCATCCTTTTCCGACCTGGGCGTTGCCGCCCCTCTCGTCGACGCGCTCCGTCGCGACGGCGTGACCGTGCCGTTCCCCGTCCAGGCGCTGACCCTCCCCGACGCCCTTGCCGGGCGCGACGTGTGCGGAAAGGCGCCGACGGGCTCCGGCAAGACGCTGGCCTTCGGCCTGCCGCTGGTCGCCCTGGCCACCGGTTCGGCCCCGCGACGCCCGAGGGGCCTGGTCCTCGTGCCGACCAGAGAGCTGGCGACCCAGGTGCGCGAGCAGCTGGCGCGCCTCTCCCCCGACCGCGGTGCCCGGGTCCTCGCCATCTACGGGGGAACCGGCTACGGCCCGGCCCTGCGCGCGCTGTCCAAGGGAGTCGACGTGGTCGTCGCCTGCCCGGGTCGCCTCGAGGACCTGCTGGCCCAGGGCTCGCTGTCCCTCGGCGACGTGCGGCTGACGGTGCTCGACGAGGCCGACCGCATGGCCGACATGGGGTTCCTGCCGGCCGTCCGCCGGATCCTCGACGCCACCGCCGAGCGGCGCCAGGTCCTGCTCTTCTCGGCCACGTTCGGGCCCGAGGTGGAGACGCTCGTCCGCCGGTACCAGCACGACCCGGTGCGGCACGAGGTCGCCGCGACCGAAGAGTCCGTCGGCGAGGTGACCCACCACTTCTGGCAGGCCGACCGGGAAGACCGGGTCGCCCTCACCGCCAAGCTGGTGGCCGAGCACGGGCGAGCGCTCGTGTTCTGCCGGACCAAGCACGGGGCGGACCGGTTGGCCCGGCAGCTGGGCCGGCACGGGCTGCGGGCCGTCGCCATCCACGGCGACCGGTCACAGGGACAGCGCGAGCGGGCGCTCGCCGACTTCGCCCGGGGCTCGGCCGAGGCGCTCGTCGCCACGGACGTGGCCGCCCGCGGCATCCATATCGACGACATGCCGTGCGTCGTCCACTTCGATCCCCCGGCCGACGCCACCGCGTACGTCCACCGCTCCGGTCGGACGGGCCGTGCGGGGAGCGACGGTAGGGTGGTGTCCCTCGTGGTGCCCGAGCACCGGGCCGCCGTGGCCGACCTCCAGCGTGCGCTCGGCCTCGACCGCCGGCTCGACCCGCCCGGCTCGGCCGCCCCTTCGGCCGGTGACAGCAACACGACCTCTCGTCCCTCCCCCGGCGAAATGCCGGCGACGGGGACGGAAGGAGCAACAAGAAGAACCCGCAGGATCGCTGTGGGCGAGAGAGCATCCGGCGCCCGCCGACGGCGGCGACGGGGAGAAAGCAGAGGCACCATGCCAGTCGGGACCGTGAAGTTCTTCAACAATGAGAAGGGCTACGGTTTCTTGTCCCGCCCTGACGGCGAGGACGTGTTCGTCCACTACTCGAATCTCGAGGGGTCGGGCTTCCGCACGCTCGAGGCCGGCCAGCAGGTCGAGTTCGAGATCGGTCAGGGTCGAAAGGGCGACGAAGCGCGCAACGTCCGGGTCATCTGACACGCCGTTCCGTCGCCTGCGGCAGGCCGTCCCCGCCGGGGACGGCCTGCCGCCACACCAACAACGGAAGGAGTGGCGCGATGGCACGCCCCCGTACCACGTTCGGCAAGCTCCAGCGCGACCAGGCCAAGCGAGCGAAGGCTCGCGCCAAGCAGGAGGACCGGCTCGCCCGCCGGGCCGAGCGGGCCGAGCCCGAGCCCGAGGACCAGGGACCGGCTGAGGACCAGGAGGTGCTCCTGGCCCAGTTCGCCCGCCTCCACGAGGACCTGGCGGACGGCCGCATCTCGATCGACGAGTTCGAGGAGCGCCAGGACGACCTGCGCCAGCGCCTCCGGGTCGACTGACCCGACACCACGCCTCGTCACGGGGCCACGAGATCGCAACGAGAAGGGCGGCCTCCGGGCCGCCCTTCTCACGTCCCGGCAGCCGCAGGCACCCGGCGGTCGCTCCCTACCCTGGCTGCGCTCTTACGCTGGCTGGCGGAGCCCGTCGAGGATCATCCGCAGGAGGCGCTCGTCCTGTCCCTGCGCCAGCGTGGCGCTCGTGCACATCGACCCGACGAGCTGCATCACGTCGGATCCGTCGACGTCGGTCCGGACCACCCCCGCGTCCTGGGCCCGGCGCAGCACAAACGTCACGGTGTCGACGATGCGCTCCCGGGAGGCAACGCGCAGCTGGGGGTTCTTGTCGAACGCCTCGTGCAGCTCCTCCAGGAGGACCCGCTTCCCCCTGGCGTAGCGGACGAAGGCCTCCAGCCACGCGACCATAGCCGGCCACGGCTCGAGGGAGGCTGC
>JBOGGF010000459.1:0-6042 GCA_050743965.1 Acidimicrobiales bacterium | reverse complement strand
GCGCTCGCGACGCCCACGGACGGCCCCATTGGTTACATCTCGGGTGCCATAGCCCATCTCACCCCCCGGCGGTGGTCTGTCGACGCTCGATCAGGCCGACCGGCTACCCGGCTGCAATATCAGGGTCTGAGCACGGTCTTAGCGGAGGACGGGAGAACAGAGGGGCGGCCATGGCGCCGCCCGATCCGAGCACCGCCGTCCGGCGGTTCCATCTCGGCGCGCGAGACCTGTGGGTCGGCAACCTCCGGCGCGCCACGTCGTGAGCGACCTCCGCCGCCGGGTGTCGCTCCTCGCCATGTGCTTCCTGGCGGTGCACGTCTTCACCTCCGTGATCGACACCTTCGTCCCGGTGGGGGCGGCGGCGGCCGTCGTTCCGTTCGCGTCGGGCTACTCGCCGCTGTGGGTCGGCCTCGAGGCGATCGCATCCGATCTCGTGCTGGCGGTGGTCGGCACCAGCCTGCTGCGCGACCACATCCCGGCCAACTGGGGGCGGGGGGTCCACTGGCTCGTCTACGCCAGCTTCCCCTTCGCCGTGGCTCACACCGTCGGCGCCGGCACCGACCTACGGTTCGGCTGGCGACCCGCCGGCCTGCGACCGGGGCGCTGACGTGGACCGCCTCCGGGTCGACCCGGTCGCATGCGACGCCTTCGGCTACTGCACCGAGCTACTCTCCGAGGTCGTCTGGCTGGACGAGTGGGGCCACCCGGTGATCGACGACGCGCCGGTGCCGCCGCAGCTGGTCGACGAGGCCCGGACCGCCGTGCGGGCGTGCCCCCGCAAGGCGCTGCAGCTGGCGGCGGGCAAGGCCGCTGGGCCCCCCACCCGACAGCTCGGCCCGGTTGGACAGGGGCGGGCAGGGGACGTCACCCGAGATCGGCATCGAGCAGGCGGCGGGTACGGCGGGGACGGCGTATGCTCGAAACCGAGGATGGACTCTGGTCGGACGCGCTCGTACCGGTGCGCCCGCTCATGAACCCGGCCGAGACCGCCGGCGTCATCGTGGGCGCGGCGGCCGCCGGCCTCGTCGCCCATGTGATCCTGTTCGCCGTGCTACACCGCGTCGTCGACCGTTCGCGGCTCACGATCGAGCGGTCGCTGGTCGAGAAGCTCGAGCTGCCCGCCCGCTTCGCCCTGCCGCTCCTGGGCGCCGAGCTGGCCATCGGCGCCATCGGGCTGCCCGATCCCACCGGGACGATCTTGGTGCACGCCATCGGCGCCGTGCTGGCCATCGCCCTCGCGTGGCTGGTCGTCCGCAGCACCTACGTCCTCGACGACATCATCCTCGACCGATACCAGATGGACGTGGCCAACAACCTGCGGTCACGCCGGGTCCGGACCCAGATCCAGGTCCTCCGCCGCATCACGGTGGTGGTGGTGACGGTGGTGACGTTGGCCGTCATCCTCCTGAGCTTCCCCGAGGTGCGCGCCGCCGGCGCCGGACTGCTGGCGTCGGCCGGCGTGGTCGGGATCATCGCCGGCGTGGCCGCCCGACCGACCGCCACCAACGTGATCGCCGGCCTGCAGATCGCGTTGAGCCAACCGATCCGGGTCGACGACGTCGTCGTCGTCCAGACACAGTGGGGCCGAATCGAGGAGATCGCCCTCACCTACGTCATCGTGCGGATCTGGGACCTGCGGCGGTTGGTGCTCCCGATCTCCTACTTCGTCGAGCAGCCGTTCGAGAACTGGACCCGATCGACGGCCGACATCATGGGATGGGTGTTCATTCAGGTCGACTACGCCGCCCCGGTCCAGGAGCTGCGGCGGGCCTTCGAGCAGATCATCGCCGGCTCGAGCAATTGGGACGGCAAGGTCGGCGTCCTGCAGGTGACCACACTGGGCACCGAGACGATGCAGCTGCGCGCCCTCATGAGCTCCGCCGACAGCTCCCGCTCATGGGACCTCCAATGCGAGGTCCGCGAGCAGATGATCGCCTACATCCAGCAGCACTGCCCGTGGGCGCTCCCCCACCTGCGGGTGCGCTCGTTCGGCCGTGACGGCCGTGACGGCCGCGACGGCGGCGCCGGTGAGGGTCCGCCGCTCGCCCGTGCCCTGGGCGAGGACGGCGAGGACCCTCGCTGACGGGACGGCGCCTCACGACGGTCGGGCCGGCGGCGTTGCACTGGAGGGTGGCGCGGACCCGTCGACCGAGAGCTCGGCTGCCGGCCCGCCGTCGCCGACGATCCCGAGGTCGACCAGCCCCGCGATCTCGCCGTCGTCCATGCCCAACGTGGCCAGGACGGCGCGGGTGTGCTGCCCCACCGCCGGGCCGGGCCCGTCGACCGCCAGGGGCGTCGCCGAGAGGGTGAAGGGCGCCGCCAGCGTCTCGAACCGACCGGCGCGGGGGTCCTCGACCTCGACGAACATCTCGTTCGCCCGCGCCTGGGGGTCCCCGACGAGGTCCGGCAGCTCGGCGGTGGCGGCCCATACGACCCCACTCTCGTCCAGCGCCCCGGCCCACTCCTTGGCCGCCCGCCCGGCGAACACGGCGTCGAGCCCGGCGACCAGCTCGGTGGCGTGGTGGAAGCGGTCGGCGACCGTGGCGAAGCGCGGATCCTCGCCCAGATCCGGCCGGCCCACCGCCTGGCAGAAGCGCGGCCAGGCCGACTGGTCCTGGGCCGACAGGGTGATCCACACCCCATCGCCGCAGCGGTACCGGGTGTTGAGCGGGCTGATGGGCTCCGTGCGAGCACGCGTACGGGGTTGGGACCGGTCGACGAGCGCCACGGCGACATCGCAACCGATCGTCCACGCTGCCGTCCGCAGCAGCGAGGTCTCGACCACCTGTCCCTCTCCCGTGCGGTCGCGCACCCGCAACGCGGCGAGGATGCCGGCGCAGAGCGCCAGCCCGGTCGGGTGGTCCCCCTGCCCGGGCCGGAACGCCGGTGGGGGCTCGCCGGGCTCACCCACGAGACTGCCCACGCCGCCGCGCCCGAAGAACGTCGTGAGGTCGAAGCCCGTGCGGTCGGCCTCTGGTCCCCGCGAGCCGTGCCCCGTGACGACGGCGTACACGAGCCGGGGGTCGGCGCCCCGCAGCTGATCGGGCCCGAGGCCGTAGCGCTCGAGACGGTGCGGGAGGAGGTTGGTGAGGACCACGTCGCTCTGGCCCGCCAGCCGCTGCACCACGTCGGCGCCGCGGTGGTCCGCCAGGTCGACGGCGATCGAGCGCTTGCCCCGGTTGTCGAGGTGGAACGGCACGTCGGCGGCAACGAGAGCACCCGGCACCCCCGCCCGCTTGGACGGCTGGCGGAGCTTCCCCCGCATCGAGTCGCCGGCCAGTGGCTCGACCTTGACCACCTCGGCACCGAGATCGGCGAGGATGGCCCCGGCGCTCGGGCCCGCGACCCAGTTGGCGATCTCGAGCACCCGGACGTCGGCCAGGGCCTGGGGCGGATGGGGGACGACCATCGGCGCGATGGTAGGCGTTCGCGCTGCCCGGACCCGGTGCCGGTGGTGCTCGCAGTGGGGGTTGAGCCCAACCTGCCAGGGGTACCGCGTGCTCACCATGACGAGCGTCGAGGACGTCCGCCCGCCCAACGTCGACGAGTCGCGCCGGCGGGAGGAGGAGATCGAGCGCGCCTTCGACCGCATTGTCCGGCTCGGCGTGCCCCGCCTCCAGCGCAGCACGATCGAGATGCTCGCCACCGGCGCCGTGGGCGGGCTCGATGTCGGCTTCGGCGTCCTGGCGCTGCTCTACGTCGAGCACGTCACCGGCAGCATCCTCCTGGGCGGCCTCGCGTTCTCGATAGGGTTCCTCATCCTGCAGCTCGGCCAGAGCGAGCTGTTCACCGAGGGGTTCCTCGTGCCGGTGGTCGTGGTGGTGGCCGAGGAGGCGCGCCTGCGGTCACTGTTCCGGCTGTGGGGGTGCACGCTCGTGGCCAACCTGGCGGGTGGGTGGGTGCTCGCGGCCATCGCCATGACCGCCTTCCCCCAGCTGCAGCGGCAGGCCGTCCGGAGCGCGTCGTACTACGCGGCGTCCGACCTCGGGTGGCGGACGCTCTGCCTGGCGATCCTGGCCGGTGCCGCCATCACCTTGATGACGTGGATGCACACGGGCACGGCCAACGAGGTGGCCCGGGTGTTCGCCTCCGTCGCCACCGCCTTCCTCCTGGCCGGCATGCGGATGTTCCACTCCATACTCGACTCCCTGCTGATCTTCACCGCGCTGCAGTCGCCGCACGCACCGTTCGGCTATGGCGAGTGGTTCGAGTGGTTCAGCTGGGTGATGTTGGGCAACCTGATCGGCGGGATCGGCCTCGTCACCATGCTCCGCCTGGTACGGGCCAACCGCCGGGTGAGCGACCACCGGGAGGCCCACCGCCGGCGCCTGCGGTGGCCGCGCCGCCCGCTCCCCCGCTGAGCCCCTCCGGGCTCAGACCGCCGGGTGCAGGAGCACCTTGGTGTAGCCCTCGAGCCGCTGGTCGAACCTCTCGTAGGCCTCCGGCGCAGCATCGAGCGGCAGTTCGTGGGAGACGGGGGAGCCGGGGGTTGCGCGCCCGGCGACGATGAGGTCGCGCAGCTGGCGGTTGTAGCGCTCGACCGGGCACTGGCCGGTCCCCATCGACTGGCCCTTGGTGAAGAACGTTCCAAAGCAGAAGGGGTAGCGGTCCTACCGTGATCTTCTCGGCCAGCGCCAGGCGGTCGCGCTCCTCGTCGACGACGAAGACCCGGCTGGCGCCCCGGAGGTAGGCGCTGTGGGCTGCCATGAGGCCGACCGACCCGGCGCCGAAGACGGCGACCGAGTCGCCGGGACCGACCCCGGCCGGCTCGCAGCCGTGGTACCCGGTCGGGAACACGTCGCTCAGGAGGGTGAGCTCGGGCTCGAAGTCCCGTCCCGGGGGGAGCTCGAGCAGGTTGAAGTCGGCGAAGGGCACCCGGAGCAACTCGGCCTGGCCGCCGTCGTAGCGCCCCATGTTGGCGTAGCCGTAGGCCGCTCCGTCCATGCCCTCGATCGGGTAGGTCCGCAGGCAGAAGGAGGTCCACCCCGCGGTGCAGTTACGGCAGGTACCGCAGGAGATGTTGAACGGGACCGAGACCCGGTCGCCGGCGCGGATGCGCTCGACTCCGGCGCCCAACGCTTCGATGATGTCCACGTCCTCGTGGCCGAGGACCTTGCCCTCCTCCACCGACGTCCACCCCTCGTGCAGGTCCGACCCGCAGATGTTGGTCGTGGTGATCCGGACGACGGCGTCCAGCGGGCCCTCGATGGTCGGTTCGGGCCGATCCTCGACGGCGATGGTGAACGGGCCCTTGTGGACGACGGCCTTCATGGCGACCTCCTCCGCCGGCCGACGGGCCAGCTCCATCCCTCGGGACCCTCCTCCCACCGGAGCGCCCCACCCCCCTCCGGGCGAAACCGGGTGACGGCCGGCCGGCCGGCCAGGCTTGCAGCTCTGTGCCACCGCCCGCGCCGCCCGGCGGATGAGATGAGAACATCCTCATCGCCGGCTCATCTGACCGTCATGGCATCGGAGCATCCTGGTCGAAGCCACGAACGGAGGAGATTGCGATGGTGACGTCCGAGCGAAGGATCGCTGCGGAGGGCACGGCGGGCCGGCAACGGCATGCAGCCGCTCCGGGGTACCGGGGACCCGTGGGAACGACCGGCACGCCGGCACCCGAAGGGGGGCAGCGATGACCGCCACCCTCGACGTCCGTGAGGGGTTCGTCGTCGCCACCACCCCGGCGATCACCTCGCATGCCCGTGTCGTCCTGCGCACCGACCCGACCGAGGGGGTAGACGGCTGTGATCCCGCGCTGGCCGTGTTCCACGACGTGCACGCCGCCTGCTCGCGCTTCGACCCCGAGAGCGAGCTCCACCACTGCAACGCCCGGGCGGGCGACTGGCACTTCGTGAGCGGCACCTGCTTGTCGGCCCTGCGGGAAGCGTGGTGGGCGTACCGTCGGAGCGGCGGGGGGTTCGACCCCAGGCTGCCCGCCGCCTCCGCCTCGGGCGGCGTCCGCCTGCCGTGGCGGCCCCGCTTCGCCGACGCCGCACCCTCGGTGCACCTCGGCGGCGATCCCGTCGACCTCGACGGGAT
>JBOGGF010000458.1:0-29313 GCA_050743965.1 Acidimicrobiales bacterium | reverse complement strand
GGCACGCGGCTGGTGGGGCGCCGGCCGCGGAGGAGACCGGTGGGGCGCCGGCCGCGGAGGGCGACCGCCGGCTGCCGGGTACGGAAGGCCGGACTGCGGCGCCTGACGGCGCAGTTGCGGGCGTGGCGCCGGCGCGCCGGGGGTCGGCCACGCCGTCGCCGGCCACGCCGCTGGCCCTCGTCGTCCGGGAGGACCTCGGGTGGCAGCTCGACGCCGTGCGGGCCGGAGAGGCGGTGGCCGAACCGTCCGCCGGCCCGTCGGCCGACGTCCTGGCCGCCCTGCGGTCACAGGGCGCATGCTTCCGAGGCGACCTGGTGGCGGCTACCGAGCGCCTCCCGGCAGAGGTCGACGAGGGGTTGTGGGACCTGGTGGCCCGGGGTCTCGTCACCGCCGACGCCTTCTCGGCCGTGCGCTCGTTGCTCTCCGCCCGGTACCGGTGGCGAGCACGCCAGCGCCGGCTGCCGCCGGGCCGGTCCCGGCTCGGCCGTCGCCGGGCGCCTGCCGGGTCGGGGTTGGGCGAGGGCCGATGGGCGCTCCTCCCGTCGGTGGCACCGACGGCCGACGACGGGATGGCAGCGTCGACCGCGGGCGTGCCGGATCGGATCATTCCGCCCTGGATGATCTCGACCCGGATCATGCCGGTTGGGCTCGCCCCGGCGGTCGAGGAGTTGGCGGAGACGGTGGCGTGGCAGCTCCTGCAGCGCTGGGGCGTGGTGACGTGGGAGCTGTGGTCGCGGGAGTCGTACCACCTCCCATGGCGTGAGGTGGTACGGGCCCTGCGCCGGCTCGAGGCTCGCGGGCTGGCGCTCGGCGGCCGGTTCGTAGCCGGGCTTTCGGGCGAGCAGTACGCGCTCGAGGACGCGGCGGCGGCGCTCGGGGAGGTGCGGTCGGAACCGGCGGCGGGGACGCTCGTCACCGTCGCTGCCACGGACCCGCTCAACGTGACCGGCACGGTCCTGCCCGGACCCCGGGTCCCGGCGCTGCGCCATCGCCAGGTCACCCTGCGAGGCGGCGCGGTGGTGCCCGATTGCGCCGCCGGATGAGTGCGTCGGCCGGTCCGCCGGTCCGTCGGCCACCGGGAAGGGGTCGTCGGCCGAGGGGCTGGGGCGAGGGCGCGCGGTGAGGCCGCCGGCGGGGGACGGGCCGGGAGGCTCGGTGGGACCGGCTGATGGGGAGAGGTCAGGAGGCGCGGCGCCAGCGGACGCGGCGCCGGCGGTCGACCTCAACGCCGACCTGGGGGAGCTGGACAGTCCGGACGGCGGGGCGAGCGACGAGGCGCTGCTTCGGGTTGTCACCACCGCCCATATCGCCTGCGGGGGCCACGCCGGGACCGGCGAGTCGATGCGTCGCACGGTGGCGGTGGCGCTCGCCGCCGGGGCGACCGTCGGCGCCCATCCCTCCTACCTCGACCGCGAGGGGTTCGGGCGCCGCCCCTTGGCCAGGTCGCCGGGCCAGGTGGCCGACGACGTGGCATGGCAGGTCGAGCGCCTCCAGCGTGTCGCGGCACGTGAGGGCGCCGTCGTGCGCTCGGTGAAGGCCCACGGCGCTCTCTACAACCGCATGGCCGGCGACGCGGACTGCGCCGCGGCGGTGGCCCGCGCCGTGCGTGCCTGCGACCCCGAGCTGGTGCTCGTGGTCCTCGCCGGCTCCCGTGCCGAGGCGGTGGTGGCGGCCGAGGGGTTGCGACCCGGCGCCGAGGGGTTCTGTGACCGCGGTTACCTCGCCGACGGCAGCCTCGCCCCTCGATCGTCGCCCGGGGCCCTCGTCACCGACCCCGAGGCCGCGGCCGCCCGGGCGGTCAGCCTGGCCGTCCATCGACGGGTGCCGGCGGTGGACGGCAAGACCGTCTCGGTCAAGGCGCGAACGCTCTGCGTCCACGGGGACAGCCCCGGTGCGGTGGCGCTGGCCGGGGCGGTGCGTCGCTCGCTCGAGGCCCACGGCGTGGCAGTGGTGCCGCTCGTCGGCGGCGCCCGGCCGACGGTCCGGTGACGGCGCCCCGGCGCGTCGCGGCCCGTCGGGTGCGACGATTCGGCGACGCCGCCCTGCTGGTCGACGTCGAGGGGTCCGCGGCCGCCCGTGCCCTCGCGTCCGCCATCACCGCGGCCGGGGTCCCCGGCGTGCGCGAGGTAGTCGGCGGCCTGTCGTCGGTACTGGTCGAGGTGGACCCGTGGTCGGGGCCGGCGATCGATCTCGACGGGCTGGCGGCCTGGACCGCCAGGCTCGACGTCACCGCCGGCGCGGGCGGCGCTGGGGGCGCACCCGTCGAGCCGCACACGGTGGCCGTCCCGGTCGCCTTCGGCGGACCCGACACCGACGACGTGTGCCGGTCGACCGGCTGTGCTCCCGACGAGCTGGCCCGCCTCCTCGAGGCGGCGCTGCTCCGGGTGGCTGCGGTCGGGTTCTCGCCCGGCTTCGCCTACCTCGAAGGGCTCCCACCGGTGCTGGCCGGGGTCGGGCGGTTGGCGCGCCCCCGGCCAGCGGTGCCGGCCGGCTCCCTGGCTCTGGCGGGCGGGCTCGCTGCCATCTATCCCCAGGAGACGCCGGGCGGGTGGCGGCTGGTGGGCCGGACCGGGTTGTCGCTCTTCGACCCCCTCCGGCCGCCGTACTCGCTCCTCTCGCCGGGCGACCGGGTCCGCCTCCATGCGGTCGAGGCGGTCGAGGCGGTCGAGGTGGAGGATGCGAGTGGCGCGGCGGATGCGGTGGGTGTCCCAGCTGCCCGACGGGCCCCGGGTGCCCCGGGTGCCGGTTGCGGGAGTGGCGAGCGGGCGTCGCTGCGCCCGCCGCCGGCGATGGCCGCCTTGTCGGTGGAGCGGGCGGGCATGCTCGATCTCGTCCAGGACGGCGGGCGGTGGGGCTTGGCCGCCCTCGGCGTGCCGCGTGCCGGGCCGGCCGACCCGGTGGCCCACGAGCTGGCCAACCGCCTGTGCGGGAACCGTCCCGACGGCGCTGCGCTGGAGGTGACCGCCAGCGGCCCGGTGCTGCGAGCCGAGGTGGCGCTGCATGTGGCGGTGGTCGGCGATGCCGAGGTGATGGTCGACGGGCACCATGTCCGACCGGGGCATGTTGTCCCGCTGGCGGCTGGGCAACGCCTGGCCATCGGGCGGGTCGCCGGCGCGGCGCGGGCCTACTTGGCCGTCGCCGGGGGCATCGAGGTGCCCGCCGTGCTCGGCAGTCGCTCGACCGACGTGCTGGCATGGCTCGGGCCCGGTCCCCTCCGGGCGGGCGACGTGCTGGGCGCCGCCAGCGACCAGGCTGGGCCGCCGGCGGACCACCTCGCGATCGGGTCGATCGGGTCGACTGCGTCGACTGGCGATGGCGCGATATGGCCCATCTCCGCAGCAGGTCCCGCGCCCGCCCGCCCGCCGGGGAACCGCGGACCCGAGACCGACCCGGTCCACCGGGTGCTCCAGTTCCTGCCCGGGCCCCACCCCGAGTGGTTCGACGACGGTGCACTCGAACTGCTGGCGACCACCCGCTACGCCGTGGGGCCCGCCAGCGACCGGGTGGGGCTCCGCCTCGAGCCGCCCTCGACGGGTGCACCCGTCGGCGGGCTCGGGCGGCGCTCGGGAGAGCTCGCGTCGCATGGTGTGGTGACCGGTGCGGTGCAGGTCCCGCCCGACGGACTGCCGGTCGTGCTGGGCCCTGACCACGCGACCCTCGGCGGCTACCCAGCCCTCGCGGTGGTCGTGGCGTCGGACCGGTGGATCATCGGCCAGTGCCGACCGGGCGACACCATCTCGTTCGAGCCAGTCGAGCCGAGCGCTGCATCACTCGCCCTCGCCAGGCTCCACCGGCTCGTCGCCGGTGCGGTGGCGGGCACCTACCCGGTGGTCGCCGGCTGAAGGTCCAGAGTCGGGGCGGGCGCGGCTCAGCCGCCGAGGATGCCCGCGAGCCCCGAGAGCGGTGTGGAGGGGGCGGGACCGGACCCCGAGGCGGTCCCGGTCAGTGTGCGGCCGCGTGCGGCCGAGCTGGTGACCCCTTGGACCACAGTGCCGAGGCCGTTGATCGTCGCGCCGGCGGTGCCGACCGGGGTCGTGCTGGTCGTGGTGGTCGTGGTGGATCCGTTCGGGTCGAGCCCCCCGGTCAGACCGCTGACCGCGCCACCCACGGCGCTCCCGGCACCGCTGACCGCGCCACCCACGGCGCTGACCCCACCACCCGACCCGCGGACTACGCCGTCGAGACCTGTCCCGCTCCCTGCGGGTCCGGCTGCTCCGCCGGAGGCCCCGGCCACGGTCGGAGCGATGCCGTTACCGGTGGCCACCGGCCCGGCCTCACTCGTGGCCACTGCGCCGCCGGTCGCCGCCGCGCCGTGCGGGAGCGCGCCGGTACCTCCGCCACCGGTCACGGCGCCCGGTGCCGGCGCACGGGCGTCGGCCGTGCGCCCGGGTGCCGCGCCGGAAGGGCGCGTCCCGATGCTGCTCACCGCCGCCGGGAGCCCCGGCGCCGGCGCATGCCCGGCGCCGACGAGGGCGATGCTCCCGCCGGCGATCGCCGCGCCCGTCACTGCCGCCGTCGCCACCAGCATCCCGGAGCCCCGCACCGGCGGCAGGGAGTGAAGGGGGAGCTGTGACGCCATCCGGGCGGCGTGGCGGAGGGCGAGCCGGCGCAGCGCCACAAGCGAGAAGCCCGCTGCGACCGCCAGCCGGCCCCCGTTCTCGGCCAGGGCCACGAACTCGCGCTTCAACGCCTGGCGGGCGCGCCACAGCAGGGTGTCGACGGCCGGCGCCGCCACGCCCTCCTGCTCGGCGATGCGCTGGGTCGACCATCCCGACGTCTCGCGCAGGCGGAGCACCCGCTGGTGGCGCTCGGACAGGTGGGCCAAGGCCTCGGTGGCCATTGCCAGGTCCACCTGGCGCAGCAGGGCGGCGTCCACCTCGTCCTCGTCGCTCGCCCCGACCGCCAGTGGCAGGTCGTCCATCGGTACGAACCGCGAACGTCGTCGCAGTATGTCGGTGCAGACGTTGGCGGCGATCACGCTGAGCCACGGGTAGAAGCGGCGCTCGCCGCCGAACCGTGGCATTGCCCGCCAGGCCCGGGTGAACGCCTCCTGGACGGCCTCTTCGGCGTCGTTGGGCTCGTGCAGCCGCCGGAGGCAGAAGCGCAGGAGACGCCGGTGGTAGCGGTCGTAGAGCTCGGTGAACGCCGTCTCGTCACCTCGCTGGCACTGCTCCACCAGATCCCGGTCCCGCGCCAGGTCCACCACCCCGTCCAGATGACCCACGACCCCGTCCAGATGACGGTGATCGGCGGGCGCGCCCTCGTCGGCTGTTCCGGCTGCTGCTCCGTCGGCTGCTGCTCCGTGACGCACCGTTCCCCCACCCGTGACGGTCATCGGCGGCGAACCGATCCCGAGTCGCACATCTTCCGGGCCTCCCGCCCGTCTGCGCGTCATAGACGGTACCCCCCCTTGCAACCGGCAAACCGGCCCGCTCAGCCGGCCATCGGTCGTCGCACATACCCCGCGTGGTCCTCACGCCGGCACCGTCGACGGTCGACGGGCGGATTCTCCGGCATCGACGAAAGGTCGGGGCGCCGCCGCCGTTCCCCCATCATCTGCAGCACCCACCACGAGTACGACCGCCGCGGGCGTCGACCGCGGTGCCGACGACGAGGTCCTCGATGCACACGAGACGGCTGATCGCAGCGGTTGCCGGGGAGCTGGGCGTGGCCAGCGCCGGGAGTGTCGTCACCCCGCTGCTCGTCCCCACGGCGGCCGTCGCTGGCGCCAACACTGCTGCTCCGGGCTACACGGTGGCGGCGAGCGGGACGGGGCTCAAGCTCGCCGTCGGCGGTGCCACGCTGGTCGGTGGCACCTCCAAGGTGGCCGCCAACTGCTCGGCCGTCAACGCCGAAGGGGTGGGCGAGGTCACTCCGGGCGCCGTGTCGGACGAGAAGGCGATCGCGACCACCAGCGGCGGATCGCAGACTGTCAACCGGGCCTGCGCCCAGTCGACCAATCCCTTCCCGTACCCCCTGGGGACCCTCCTCGCCCTGGGCCTCGCGTGTGGGGGCGCCTCGACGTCGGAGAGCTCGAGCGGCGCGCCGACGGCGTCGGCCACAGGGCAGGTGACGGCGGTCGGCGTCGGCTCGCCGAGCGCGCTGCCGACAGCCAAGGTCGTGCCGTCGAGCGCCCTGGCGACAACGCTCGCCTCCGTCCTCGGACCCCTGCCGACACTGCCGGCCACGGGGCTCCCCCTCGCCCTCCTCGCCGGACTGGGTGCCGGTGGCGGCCCGGGGCCACCACAGTCCACACGGGGGAGCCGTGGGCGGGACCTCTGCCCGTCGCCATCCTCCTGTCGTTGCTCACCGGGACGGTGTTGCTCACCCGCCGCCGCCTGGTGCCGTTGGCGTCGTTGGGCGGCCGTGCCGCCGCCCATGCTCGCCACACGGCCGCGGTGGGCCACCTCGCTGCCGGGCCCGGCCTCCGGCACCTCCTCCGTTCCCCCTCTGGTCCCGAACCGGACCCGGCAGCCACCGCTCCCGGCACCCTGAGCGCACCACCGGGAGCACGGGAGACCCAGGATCTCGGACCGGCGCTCCCACCCCGATTGCTGATGCCCCGGCAGGTGGACGACCCGACCGGCCGGCGTCCGCCGGCTCGTGGTGAGCGGGGTGGGCGTCGCCCTCGTCTGGGGAGCGCTCGGAGCCCTCGGCTACATCGGGGGCTGGCAGTTCCACGCCGGCACGGGCAGGAGCCATCTGCTGGCGGCCGTGCGCTCGGCCGCCAGCAGCGCCGCGCGGTCCACGCGCGCCGTCCACCCCGCCCGCCCCTGCGGTGGGGCGAGCCGGACGTGCGTGGTCAGCGCCGCGTCGGGGCAGCTGCTCGTCGCCCACCGCGTTGCCTCACCTTCCGGCCCGGTCACCCACAACGGTGACCGGTGCGCTGCCGGGGCTCCCTGCGTTCTCTACGCCCACGGTGGCACCGTCGCCGCCACTCTCCACGGTCACGAGCACGCTGCCGTCGAGTGTCGGGACGACGTGCGTGACGACGCCTGGCCTGCCGGGTGGCCCGGCGTCGCCCTGAGCGGTTCGGGGACGTCGGGCGTCAGCGCTCCCCTCGGCGCGGTGAGTGTGAGCGCAGGGTTGCACGGCGTCACGGTCTGCGGCGACTGACGGAGCGCAGAGGGCGTGCGGGCGCGGCGGACGGTTCGGTTCGGCGGCTGGCCGACGAGCTCAGCGCGGGCAGAGGGTCGGACTCGGTGGCCGCGGTGTCGTCGGGCGGTGAGGTGACCGTCCGGACCATCCGTACCGTCCGCGGCGGCAGGGCCGCCCGGGCGATTGCCGCACGGCGCTCGATCTCGGCCACCAACGTGTCCCACGCCCCTCCTGTCAACTTCCCGAGCTGCTTCGCCATGGCTCCGGTCCGTTGCTCGGCATCGCGGCGGTAGCGCTCGGCCAGGCCGCCCAGGGCGAAGACCGTCGCCGGTGACAGGGTGTGGCCCGCCCCGCCCGGCCTGCCCGTCCCGGTCGCCAACGCCTGGAGCCGGGACTGGGCGGCCTCGTCATCCTGCACGAGCCCCAGAGCGTCCTGTAGCGCGGCGAGCTTCTCGGCGAACCGCTGGGCCGGCCGGCCATAGACGGCGGCGGTGAGCTCGAGCGAGTAGCGAAGCCGCTTGCAGCGGATCCGCAGGCGGTGGAAGTCCGGGCCGGCCCTGGTGCGCCGGGCGCGGCGCAGCGCCCGGACCGCCTTGCGGTGGCGGTCGGCGACCATTGCACCGACGACCTGGGCAGCAGGCAAGCGCACGGCCGGCACCCGTCGATTGGGCCCGTGCGTTGCCAGGGCGACGAGCGACGACCTCGCCTGTTCCCAGCGCGCCGAGTCCAGCGCCGCCAGGAGCTCCCGGCGTGCCGCCACCCGCTCGTCGACGAGTAGCGACCGCAGGTCGGCCAGCACGTCGGATTCCCCGCCCCCGCCCCCGCCTCCCCCGTCGTCGCCGTCGTTCCCAGCGCCGCCCCGGGTGCCCATGTCGGCGGTGTGGTCGAGCTGGACGTCGAGGTCCCGCACCGCGCCAAGGGCGCCCGCCACCCACTTGAGCTCGGGGCGTAACCCCGCGGCCCGGGCCGGGTAGGCGTCGGCGAAGAGGTCGAGCGCGGCGCGGAGGCGGCGCGTGGCCACCCGCATGGCGTGCAATTCCTCGGGGTCTTCGCCGAGGCGGGTCCCGGGCTCGTGGGCCAGCAGGGCGGCCAGGTAGGTGCGCAACATGGCGAACGCCAGCTCGCCCAGGGTCGAGTCCCGGCCGGCGGCGGTCGGGCCCAGGTCCGGCGGTCCCGGCACGTCGAGCCCGGCGGCGAGCAACCCGGCCTCGAACTTCGACCGGGTCGCCGGCGTCAGCCCGGCGGCGTCCCGCAGCTCCTCGACCAGTGGCCGGAGGGTATCCGCCCACTCGGCGTCCACCTCCACCTCGACCCGGCGGAGGTGAGCCGGCGGCTGCCCGGCCCCGATCATGAGCACGGTCTGATCGAGCACCACCTCGGCCACCTCGCGACCGTCGGAGCGGACGGCGAAAGGTTGGCGGCGGGTCCGCACCTCGATGACCTGCCGGAGGGGGCGGGACCCGGCGACGGCGGCGACCCTCCACCCGACCGGGCCAGTGGCGGCAAGTGCACCGAGCCCGGCCGGCGGCAGCTCCTCGGTCACCTCCAACCGTCGTCGGAGGCCGCTCTCGTCGGCGGGACGGGTGTCCTTGAGGGTCGCCTCCTCCCGCCGGCCCTGCCGCCGGGTGCGCAGGACCAGCCCGGCCCGCCCGATCCGCCAGTCCTCGGTGTCGACGTACCGGTCGACCAAGCGCCGGGGCGGCTTGGTCCGGACCGTGAACATGGGCAGGGGCGGGAGCTCGACTGCTCGTTCGGGAAGGGCGGCGAGCCAACGCTCCACCGGGCGCAGGTCGAGGGCGTCGAACTGCCACTCCACCTCGACGGGATCGGTGCCGGCGTCGACCGTGTCGCCCACCGCGTCACGCTACCCCCCGTGCGACCGCGCCGCACCGCCGCCGCCTCGTAAAATGCGGCGCGGATGCAAGTGTCCGATCGCCATCCGGGTATGGTCGAGCAATGGACCACGGCGCCGTGGCGGTGACAGGTGCACCGGTGGAGGCAGAGCTCGTGCGGGCGGCGGGTGGCGTGATCGTCCGGGCTCGCGGTGGGGTGACGGAGGTGGCGCTGGTACACCGGCCCCACCGGTTCGACTGGACCTTCCCCAAGGGCAAGCTCGAGCCCGGCGAGAGCTTCGAGGAGTGCGCCTACCGGGAGGTCGTCGAGGAGACGGGCCTCCGGTGCCGACTGGGCAGGTTCGTGGGCCACACCGAGTACCTCGACCGCAAGGACCGTCCAAAGGTCGTGGCCTACTGGATCATGGTGGTCGACGGGGGCGAGTTCGTCTCGAACGACGAGGTCGACGAGGTGCGGTGGCTCGAGCCGACGGCGGCCGTGGAGCTCCTCACCTACGAGCGAGACCGCGAACTGCTGGCGTCCCTCGACGTCCTCGACGAAGGCTTGACCGCAGCCTGACGGTTGGTCCGCCGGGCCGTGCCCGGTGCCCGGATACCTCTCCGTCCGCCTCGAGGGGTGGCGGCGTCTCGGCACTCCCTTTGCACTCCCTTGTGATCGCGACGCGCTACTGCACGCTGCCGGCGACGTAATCCGCCCAACGCTCGGTCCCGACCGCCTGGTCCGGGCAGGTGTTGAGACCTTTGCGGAACCCGTTCGCCACCCCGCCGGGGATGGGGAGGCGCCAGAGCGAGCTCGGCCGACCGCCGCGCGCCGTGCGCCACCACTGGGCCATCTCGGCGAGAGTGAGCACCTCGGGACCCCCGAATTGGACGACCCCACCGGCGGGCTCGGCCGCCACCACCTCGCAAAGGCGGCCGGCGACGTCCGTCGCCGCCACGGGCTGGAACCGGAAGTCCAGGGGGAGGGGTGCCACCGGGAGGCGCTCGACGGCGCGCAGGACCATGGCGATCAGCTCGTGGAACTGCGTGGCACGGAGGATCGTGATGGGGAGTGCTGCCCCCTCGATCTCGCGCTCGCAGGCGAGCTTCCGCCGGTAGTAGCCGAACGGGATGACGTCGATCCCGACGATGGAGACGTAGACGAAGTGGCCAATGCCCGAGCACACACGCAACAGATTGCGGGTCTGCTCGAGATCCGAACGACCCAGCCGCCGGGTATCCGAGGCGGCGTGCACCACCAGGTCGACGCCCGATGCCGCAGCGTCGATGCCGACGCCGGTCGTGAGGTCGCCGACATACGCCCCCTGGCTCGCGCGACGGGACAGCACGCGTACCTCGTGGCCTTCCCCCCGCAACCGCATCACGAGACGGCGCCCGAGCGTGCCGGTGCCTCCGGTGACGAGGACCACGCTCATCACCCGGCACGCTAGCTCCTCGCTGCCACATTTCCGGCGGTCGGTAGCAGGCCTCCTGCCGGTCATCCCCCCTCCCCCCTCCGCCTTTCGTCGGGACGGCGCAGAGCTCGTTGACGACCGAGGAGCACGTGTCCGGGCTGACCGCCGGAAGCCGTCGGGCAGCGGAGAGACGACAAAGCTGCGTGCCCTTGTCGACCTCGCTTGCGAAGCACCGCAGCGCCTTGCGGGCCTCGGCCTCGTTTTTCGTCTCGACCGTCTTCTCCGCGACCCTTGGGCGGCCATTGACCGGGTCGGTACCGGCGACCGCAGCGACCAGCGTCCCCCTGCCGCACTCTCGAACCGATCCTGTACCCTTGGATCGACGAGGACGATTGGTGGTGGCCACCCGCACCGTTTGGTCAAGACCTTGGTCCGAGTCAATGGAGAGGTGCGAGAGCGGCCGAATCGGACTCACTGCTAATGAGTTGACTGGGGGAACCCGGTCCGAGGGTTCAAATCCCTCCCTCTCCGCAGGTCACCGCCGGACGACGTGGGCGGCGACACCATCGGTCCGGGCACCCCGATGCCTCGGTGCCCCCGGCATGCGCAATTCGCCCCGGCTCGGGTCCCGTGCCGGGTACATACCCTCTGTCGGCCGCCGAGAGGGCGTCCGAGCCAGAGGACACCAGAGGAGAGGAACGGGAAGGCGCATGGGGACCGGCCGGTACTGGCTCCAGACCCTCGGATGCCCGAAGAACCAGGTCGACTCGGACAAACTGGCCGGGGTTCTGGCCGCGGACGGCTACCGGCCGGCGCCACGACCCGAGGACGCCGACCTCGTGGTGGTCAACACCTGCGCCTTCATCGAGGCCGCCCGGCAGGAGTCGGTGGAGGCGATCCTCGAGCTGGCCGACGCCCGCCGCGACGGCGCCCGGCTGGTGGTGACCGGCTGCATGGCCGAGCGGTACGGCGGCGAGCTGGCGGCGGCGCTGCCCGAGGTCGACCTGGTCGCCGGCTTCGGTGTCTCGCCCGCTCCCCAGCCGGTAACCCTCGGACCGCGGCCGGTCCACCCGGGCGACGCGCAAGGTACTGACGTCCGCGACACCGGTGGGTTCGACCTCCTCGAGCTGCCCCGCCCGGCGTCGGCCGCCCCGTGGGCCTACGTCAAGGTGGCCGAGGGATGCGACCGCAACTGCGGCTTCTGCGCCATCCCGTCCTTCCGGGGCAAGCAGCGGTCGCGGGCGGTCGCCGACGTCCTCGCCGAGGTGGCAGCGCTCGCCGACCACCGCGCGGTGCCGCCGGTGCGTGAGGTCGTGCTCGTCGCCCAGGACCTCGCTTCATACGGCCGCGACCGGACCCGTCCGCGGGTCACGGGTGCCTACGGCGCCAATGCCCCGATCGTGGCGCTCACCCGCGCCGTCGCCGAGCTCGTGGCCCGGGTACGGCTTCTCTATCTCTACCCGTCCGGCCTGACCGATGAGCTGGTCGACGCGGTGCTGGCGACCGGCGTGCCCTACTTCGACCTGTCGCTCCAGCACGTGTCGCGCCCGCACCTGGTGCGCATGCGGCGGTGGGGGGACGGCGAGCGGTTCCTCGAGCGGATCGCCCGCATCCGCCGGGCCGAGCCGGCCGCCACCTTCCGGTCGTCCTTCATCCTGGGCTACCCGGGCGAGACCGAGGAGGACCACGATGCCCTCCTGGCGTTCCTGCGCGAGGCGACACTCGACTGGGCCGGCTTCTTCCCCTTCTCCCCGGAGGCGGGGACGCACGCCGCCGGGCTGCTCGACCAGGTACCCGAGGCCCTCGCGCTCGAGCGGCTGCGCGAGTGCGCCGAGCTGCAGGACGCGGTGACGGCACGCCGCCGCGACGCCCTCGTCGGGCAGATTCGTCAGGTCCTGGTGGACGCGCCGGGGGTCGCTCGCACCGTCCATGAGGCTCCCGAGATCGACGGGATCGTCCAGGTGCCGTCGACACTGCCGGTCGGTGCCCTCGCCGACGTCGCGCTGACGGCGTCGACCGGAGTGGACCTGGTGGGCCAACCGGCTGCCCGGTCGGTCGCCGCCGCCGCGGCCGCGGACGTCGCCACTGGGCGGCGGCGGTGACCGACGCCGCCGACCACACCTTCGGGCCCTCGGCCCTCGCCACTCCCGCCAACGCCGTGACGATGGCCCGGCTACTGGCGACGCCGGTGTTCATCGCCATGATCCTCGCCTGGGAGGCCAACTGGTGGACCGTCGCCGTCGGGGTGGCGGTGGCGGGAAGCGACGGCATCGACGGCTGGGTGGCCCGGCGCCAGGGCACGACGCGCTCGGGCGCCTTCCTCGACCCCTTGGCCGACAAGGCGGTCGTCCTGGGCGCGTTCTTCGCCCTCGGTGCCGCCGGCCGCCTGCCGTGGGTGCCGGTGCTGCTCATCGCCGTCCGAGAGGTGGCCATGAGCGCCTACCGTTCGTGGGTCGGCCGCCGCGGCGTGTCCATCCCGGCGCGGACGTCGGCCAAGGCCAAGACGTGGGTGCAGGACCTGGCCATCGCGACCTGCCTCGTCCCCCCGCTCGCCGGGGACCACGCCCTCCAGCTCGGGGCGGTGTGGCTCGCCGCCGCCCTCACCGTCTTCACCGGCGGGCAGTACCTCGCCGACGGGCGCCGCGCCGTCGGCCGGCGAGCGGCGGCGTGAGCCACCGGGAGGCGTCGTGAGGGCCGAGGTCGTCGCCGTGGGCACCGAGCTGCTCCTCGGGCAGATCGCCGACACCAACGGGCGCTGGCTCGGCGAGCACCTGGCCGCCGCCGGCGTGGACTCCTACTTCCACCAGGCGGTGGGGGACAACCGGGCTCGCATCGTCCTGGCCCTGCGGACGGCGCTGGCGCGCGGCGACGCGGTCATCGTGTGCGGCGGCCTCGGGCCGACCCACGACGACATCACCCGCGACGCGATTGCCGATGTGATGAACGTCCCCCTCGACCGTGACCCCGACGTCGAGGCCCGGATCGAAGGGTTCTTCGCCGCCCGCGGCCGCCAGATGCCCGCCAGCAACCTGCGCCAGGCCGACGTCCCCCGCGGGGCGACAGTCATCGAGCAGGTGCGGGGGACGGCGCCGGGACTCGTCTGCCCGGTCGGCAACAAGGTCGTGTACGCCGTCCCCGGCGTTCCCCACGAGATGATGGAGATGTTCGAGCGGGGCATCCTGCCCGACCTGCGCCAGCGGATGGCGGCGGCGGGGGAGCGCGCCGCCATCGTCAGCCGGGTGCTGCGGACGTGGGGCACGCCGGAGTCGGCACTGGCCGAGACCCTCCAGGGCCGCATCGACGTCCTCGACGTCCCTCGACCGGCCGGTGCCGGCTCGGGCGTGACCATCGCCTTCCTCGCCAGCGGGATCGAGGGCATCAAGGTGCGCCTGACGGCCCGGGCGCCGACAGCCGAGACCGCGAACCGGCTGCTCGACGAGGAGGACCGCGAGGTGCGGGCCGTCCTGGCTGGCATGCTCGGCGACATCGTCTTCGGCACCGACGAGGAGACGATGGAGTCGGCGGTCGCGGCCGTGCTGCTCGACCGGAGCCTCACCCTCGGCGTCGCCGAGTCGCTCACCGGGGGCCTCATCGCCTCCCGCCTCGTCGACGTGCCCGGCGCGGGACAGTGGTTGCGGGGAGGGATCGTGGCCTACGACTCGGCCGTCAAGCACAGGGTCCTCGGCGTCCCGCCGGGGCCGGTCGTCTCCGCCGCAACCGCCGCGGCGATGGCCGAAGGTGCCCGGCGGGTCCTCGGCAGCGACGTGGGCCTTGGCACCACCGGGGTCGCCGGACCGGACGAGCAGGAGGGCAACGCGCCCGGCACGGTGTTCGTGGGGCTGGCCCTGCCCGGCGACCGCATAGAGACCCGCCAGCTCCACCTGCCCGGCGACCGCCAGCGAGTGCGCCAGTTCTCCGCCATCTCGGCCCTCGACCTGCTGCGGCGCGCCCTGCTGGAGGCGGCGCCGGCCCGGTTCGGGATCGGCTGAGCACCCCGGCCCCGGCACCCCGGCCGGTCCAGTTACCCGGCCTGCGGCCACCCCTGCCACCGCTGGTCCGTCGCCGCCGGCCGGCGGCGGGGGGTCAGCCCTCGGTCGGAGGGACCAGCAGGCCGGCCGCGTCGACGCCCAGCCGATCGGCCAGCCGCTCGATCGTCTGCAGGGTCACGTTGCGCTCGCCTCGCTCGAGACCGCCCATGTAGGTGCGGTGGACGCCGAGGACGTCGGCGAAGGCCTCCTGGCTCAGCCGGCGGGCGCGCCGGGCCGTACGCAGGTTCTCTCCCAGGCGACGCTGCAGGACCCCCACCGACATGGCCTCACGCTGGCCGACGGCTACTCGAGCGTCTACAGACGCATCAGTAGCACTCAGGGGTCCGGTGAGCGCGACCGGCGCCCCGAGCCCGGTCAGGACTCGCCGCTCAGGTGCAGGTGGGGACGCCATCGCCCGTCGTCGTCGGACCACGCGTCGAGCTCGGCCACCACGTCGCCGTCCGCCCACAGCTGCAGCCCCAGCAGTGGTGTGAGCGGTGCCTCGTCCGAACCGTCGGGGGCCCGGCTGGCGTGGAGCACGACGGCCGAGCGCCGGCCGGGCTCGGCACCCGGGACCTCCAGGCGCAGCTCCACCGTGCCACCGACCACCTCGGCGACCATGCGGGGCGCTCCCTGCTCGTCCACGATCCGCAACCGGCGCGTCACGACCTCGTCGGGCGTGGCGCGTTGCCGGGTCAGGTGGCCGACGATCCGGCCGAGGACGTCGAGGTCGCGCTCGAAACCCGCGACCTCTCCGGCCAGTTCTGTGACATGCCGCTGCAGCGCGACCAGCCGGTCCCCGTGGTCGCCACCGCCGTAGCTGTCGTCTCCGCCGCGCCCGTCCTCGTCCTCGTGCTCGTTCCTGTCCGGTCCGGGCATCGCCCGCCTCCTCGCCTCTCGCTCCCGGTCGACCGTGCCGCCACGGGACGCGGGTCCTGTTCGGGGCGCTGCCCATCGCGTGCCCGGACACCATCCGGGCGCGGCGCAGCGCGAGGCGTACCGGCCAACGTGGTTCCCCCGGCCGGTCACGGTCCACCTGGCTACCAGCGGGGTGTGCCGCGCCGTCGCCGGCCGTCATTAGCCGGTCGTCGCCGTCGACGTACATGGTGAGCGAGTGCTGGCGGGACCCGGAGAACCAGGAGAACGGTCGCGGCCGTTCATGCTCCACCACGACGTGAGCGCCCTCCCGGCCGGCACTCACCGAGCGTCGGTCCCTTGCAGCAGCGCCTCGTAACGCGTGAGCGTCCCCCGGTCGAACGCCACCAGCCAGACGGTCTCGACGTCGGTGGGCATCTCGCGCACGGTACGCGCGGCGATCGCCGCCGCTCGGTCCGGGGGGAACCCGAAGATGCCGGTGGAGATGGCCGGGAAGGCGATCGAGCGGGCCCCCACCTCGGTCGCCACCGAGAGCGACCGCTGGTAGCACGAGACCAGCGCCCCGTCCTCCCCCTCCGTGCCGCCGTGCCAGACGGGGCCCACGGTGTGCACGATCCACCGGGCCGGCAGGGCGAAGCCCGGCGTGGCCTTGGCGTCGCCCGGCTCGCAGCTTCCGAGCGCCTGGCACGCCTCCTGGAGCCGGAGCGAGCCAGCGGCACGGAAGATGGCGCCGCACACGCCGCCGCCGGGCGCCAGGGCCGGGTTGGCGGCGTTGACGACGGCGTCGACGTCCATGGTGGTGATGTCGGCGAGCACGGCCCGGACGTCCGCCGCGCCGGGGCCGTCCGCACCGGCCCGGCGGTCCCCTTCCACCCGACCGAACCTACCGGTCGGCGCCGTTGCGACGCCCGACCCGATCGGTGGGGCGGTCCGTCCCGGCACACTGGTTCGTGCGTCTTTTCGCCGGGGTGTGGCCGCCCGCCGAGGTTGCCGACCGCCTCTCCCGGTTGCAGCAGCCGCGCGTGGCCGGCGTCCGGTGGGCCACACCCGCCAAGTGGCACGTGACCCTGGCGTTCCTAGGCCAGGTGCCCGACACCGTGGTGCCCGCCATGGGGGCCGCCCTGGTCGACCTCGCCGCCCGCGCCGCGGTGCCGCCCGAGGCGGTCCTCGGCCCGGCGGTCGGTGTCCTCGGGCGCAACGTCCTGTGCGTGCCGGTCGCCGGGCTCGACGAGGTGGCCCACGACGTCCGGGCGTCGTTGCCGGGGGAGGCGGCCCAGGCGGCGTCCCCGTTCTCCGGCCACCTGACCCTCGCGCGGGTGCAGGGGCGCCGGCGCATGCCGTTGACGCTCGCCGGGGAGCCGGTCGAGGGGAAGTGGACCGTGCACGAGCTGCGCCTCGTGGCCTCGACCACGGATCGCGAGGGCGCCCGGTACACGACGGTGGCGAGGGCGACCATTCCGTCGTGACCGGGTCGTGACCGGGTCGTGGCCGGGTCGTGGCGGGCCGTCGCGGGGCCGCGGTGGCGGGGTCCGTCGTCCCGTGCCGTGAGGCTCGGCCATCCGCCACCGAACACCCGTTCGCCACTAGAGTCGGTCCGCGTTCGCCCTCAGGGCGACCGGACCAGCAGGCCGGGCAGCACGCCGGAAGGGGAGTGGCACACCCCACCCGTAACGTCCCGATCGACACCAGAGCGCACACACGAGGAGACGGACACCGATGGCAGAGGACCGCGACAAGGCGCTGGACATGGCGCTCGGCCAGATCGAGAAGCAGTTCGGCAAGGGTTCGGTCATGCGGATGGGCGACAACCTCGACCTGGGGATCGAGTCCATCCCGACCGGGGCGCTCTCCCTCGACCTGGCCCTCGGGATCGGCGGCCTGCCCCGCGGCCGGGTCGTCGAGATCTTCGGCCCCGAGTCGTCGGGGAAATCGACCCTGGCCATGCACTGCGTGGCCGAGGCCCAGCGCAACGGGGGCATCTGCGCCTACATCGACGCCGAGCACGCCATGGACCCGGTCTACGCCCGGGCCATCGGGGTCAACGTGGACGACCTGCTCATCTCCCAGCCCGACACGGGCGAGCAGGCGCTCGAGATCGCCGACATGCTGATCCGGTCGGGCGCCCTCGACGTGATCGTCATCGACTCGGTGGCCGCCCTCACCCCCCGGGCCGAGATCGAGGGCGAGATGGGTGACACCCACGTCGGGCTCCAGGCCCGCCTCATGTCCCAGGCCCTGCGCAAGCTGGCCGGCACGCTGAGCAAGTCGGACACGATCGCCATCTTCATCAACCAGCTGAGAGAGAAGATCGGGGTGATCTACGGCTCTCCCGAGACGACCCCCGGAGGGCGGGCGCTGAAGTTCTACGCGTCGGTGCGTCTGGACATCCGCCGGACCGAGTCGATCAAGGACGGGGCCGAGATCGTCGGCAATCGGACCCGGGTCAAGGTCGTGAAGAACAAGTGCAGCGCCCCGTTCCGCCAGGCCGAGTTCGACATCATGTACGGTACCGGCATCAGCCGGGAGGGCTCGCTCCTCGACGTGGCCGTCGACCTGGGGCTGGTGAAGAAATCCGGGGCCTGGTTCACCTACGAGGGTGAGCAGCTGGGCCAGGGCCGGGAGAACGTGAAGACGTTCCTACGGGAGAACCCCCAGCTCATGGCCGAGCTCGACGACCGGGTCCGCCAGCAGCTGACGCCCAAGGACAAGGAGGAGCAGTCGGCCGACGAGCTCGATCCGGACGACCAGCCGATCTCACTCGACTGACCGGTGCCGGACTGGCCCCGGACCGGCCGGCCCCGCGTCAACCGCCGGGTGTGGTCGTGACCGGCACCGTGCTCGGAACGAGCTCGACCCACGTGTCGCCGGGCTGGAGCGAGATCGTCGAGCCGCTTGTCGTGGTGAACTGGGTCGGCTGCGACAGCGACGAGCGGGACCACTTGCCCTTGACCTCCACCCCGTTGCGGAACACGAGCGCCTGGCCGCTGGCGTTTGTGGAGAGGTTCGCCTGCACCTCGAGGCCGCCTGTGCTGTTCTCCAGCCACGGGCCGAGGGTCGTGTGGACGAACTGGACGACGACGTTGGCGGCGCTGTTCTGGTTGCCCGTGCTCAGGTTGTCGGGGGTTGTCCCGTAGTACCGGAGGTACGTCTTGTTCTGGGCGTCGTAGTGCCAGTGGACCGGGGCATAGCGGGAGAACGGGATGGACACGGCGGCGGCCGGGTTGCCCGCCGGCACGCTCGACGAGTAGGAGAAGAGCGGCTGGGGGACTGTGGTCTTTGTCTTCTCCGCGTTCCAGACGTCTATCGGCGTGGTGTACGTGTCGTACGGCGCGTACCGGCCCGAGACGTGGGTGATGATCGATGTGTGCGCCCCTAGGTCGAAGTTGATCAGCGGGGAGTGGTCGATGTCGGAGATCACCGGCTGGATGCCGCCGACGTGGGCGAGCAGCGGGTGACCCAGCTGGCCGAGGATGCCGATGTCGATGTTGCGGGCCGACCGCACGGGCCCGACCAGTGTGGCGCCCTGGCACTGGAAGACGGCGACGTAGCGGGTGATGCCGCCTTCCACCGGCTCCTCGAAGACGACGTCGGCCTTGTCGAGGCCGGCCTGGGGGCGCGCTGTCGGGTAGTTGTCGACCTTGAACCCGATGGGGGTGCGCTTCGGGACGGTCCCGCCGCCGGGGACCGGTGCGCCGGTGAGCGGGCAGTCGTTCGAGGCGGCGGTGGTCGCGGTGGTCGAGGTGGAGTCCGCACGCGCGCTCTGGGCAGCGGCGGCATTCTGGCCGCCCGCCCCCGACGAGCAGCTGGCCAGGGCCAGTGCGCTCACGGCCCCTGCGGTGCCGAATGCCATCCAACGGCGCCCCGTGCCGGGCGCTCCCCAACGGCGCCCCCTCCCCCCGGGTCCCGGGCGCCATGGCACGGCGCGACGGAGGGATCCTTCGATCCCCGCCGTCGGCGAGGGCGAGTCGGCGGACGCGGCGATCTGGTCGTCTCCGGGATGCATGGGCTCCAATTCTCTTTCGGCTGGCACGACGGTGGGGGGATGGTAGGCGCGAACCCCGGCTGGCCGGGGTGCACTACGCGGAAGGCGGGGCCGTCGCCGGCGTGGCCGTCGCCGCTGTCCCGGTGTACACCGAGGTCCAGTTGCCCGTCGCCGCCTGGCGCTTCGCCGCCGGTCCGAAGCCGAAGGCGCCGTAGAGGTTGTCCATCGCCCGCAGGAGCGGCTCGGTGACCCCCGGGATGGCCTTGGGCACGATGTTCCACGGAAAGGCCGTCGTGTTGGACAGCTTGTTCACGAAGGACGCCATGCCCATCGCCGCGACACCCCCGCCGCCCGGCGACGTGTAGTACGTGATGTCCGACCAGTTCGACTGCTTGGTCACCGGGGAGTGGGCGAGGACGTCGACGTTCTTGGGTCCCGGCAGCGACGGCACGTAGCGGTCGTACTCGCCCTGGACCACGCCCGGCAGGTGCTGGCCGTCGTGGAAGCCGCACCCGTCGAACAGCCAGGCCGACGCGTCCGTGATGACCAGGTCGTCTGTGGCGCCGATCGACTGGTACATGTCGCCGATGAGCTGGCTCTCGGGCCAGTTGGTCGGCGGCGACTCCCAGCTCGGACCGGTGACCACGGTGTTGTGTACGCCGTACATGGGGTCGGCCCCGGCGTCCTTGTAGCAGACCTGCAGCCGGTTGGGTCCGACGGCGGAGGGCTGCAGCCGGATCTGGCGATAGCAGGCGTTGGCACCGAGGAAGGCCATATTGACCCCCTTGGCCACCGCCTGGAGGGCCCCGTCCCGCATCGCCTTCGACCAGTACTCGTCGTGGCCCATGCTGAAGAGGCACTTGTGGTCGAGCAGCAGCTGCGGCCGGGCGTGCAGGTCCACGTCGGTCCAGTACGTGAGGTCGCAGCCGTAGCTCTCGAGCTGGTACAGCACCGGGAACTCTTTGCCGAAGAAGTCGGCCGAGCCCTGGGCCCATGTCTGGGGATAGGGCCGGTCGAACGAGACGATGCGGGCCCGGTCGGCGAAGGACGCTCCGCCGCTCGGGGTGGGCCCGTAGTAGAGCGAGTAGCCACCCCACCGGTTGTACGCCTGCCAGGTGGTGACGCTGTTCTGCAGGACGTACGCCGCCCGGCTCTTGTCGTCGCGGATGGTGATCGGGACGTACTGCTGCTGACCGCCTGTGCCGACGATCTTGACGAGGTAGCACCCGGGGGGCCATGTCGCAGTCACGTGGAGCGTCAGGGTGGGCTGCCACGGGCACGAGACGGTGTGGACGCCGCCGGTGATGGTCGGTGCCGGTTGCTGCTGGCCGGGGGCGCTGGCGGACTGGTCGATCATGCGCCCGCCGAGACCCTGGTAGTAGCCCATGCGGAAGACCTGGGCCATCACCGACTTGGCCGCCGTGTTGACGAAGAGGGTCACGTCCTCGCCGGGCACGGCGCTCACCTGGCTGGCGAAGCCCTCGATGGCGTGGGGTACCTGCTGGCCCGTGACCACCCAGTCGAGTGTGCCCTTCTTGGCGTTCTCCTCGACCAGCCAGCGGGCGACGGGGACCTCCACTCCGCTCGCCACCTTCTTGGTGGTGACCGCCTCCTTCGCCGCCTCGTGGCCGTGCCCGCCGGACCGGTCCCGCACGGACGTCACCCCTGGCGTCGCGCCCTGCCCCGAGGTGGTGGCCTCCTCGATGCCGATCGCCAGGCCCGCCAGCCCGGCGACGCCGAGGCCGCCGAGGAGGAACGTCCGGCGGTCGAGGGTGCGGCGTTCCGGGTCCGGGCGGCGGGCGTGGCGGGGCCCGCCGGGCCGAGACGAGGGGGTCGGCGCGCCGTGCTGGTCGTCGTCGGGCGTCGGCACGCCGCCACGATAACCAGGCACCGCACCGGCGCTAGCGTCGCCACCGATGACGTGGGCCCGCTCCCTCCCCCGGCCGGTGCGCCAGGTGGCCGGTGCGCTGGTCCACGGGGCCCGGGCGGTGGTGACGGACCTGGGGGCGGTGGGTCCTGACGATCCGCTGGCGCAGGGCTTCGGCGGGTTCGGTGCCGGCAGCGTGCTCACTTTCCCCCAAGGTGCCATCTTCAACGAGCGCTACATCCGTATCGGCGAGGGCACCATGATCGGCCCGCACGCCTGCCTCACGGCGGGCATGGCGCCGCGTCAGTCGATGGCGTCCGATCCGGTCGTGCGGATCGGGGACCGGTGTGTCATCGGCCGGGGCGCGCACGTCATCGGCCACTGGTCCGTCGACATCGGCGATGACGTCCAGACGGGCCCCTACGTGTACATCACCGACCAGAACCATTCCTACGCCGACCCCCACCGGCCGGTCGGCACCCAGTGGCCGGTAGAGCTCGCTGTCCGGATCGGGCCCGGCAGCTGGCTGGGAGCGCACGCCATCGTCCTGCCGGGGGCCGACATCGGCCGCAACGTCGTGGTGGCCGCCGGCGCCGTCGTCCGGGGGCACGTGCCGGACCACTGCGTGGTCGCCGGGGTCCCCGCCCGGATCGTCCGGCGCTGGCGCCCCGACGCCGGGTGGGTGGACGGCGGGTGGGTGGAGGAGCCCAAGGAGGGGCTCGGCTCGCCGGCGGATGTGGCGACGGATCTGGCGACAGTGGAGCGCAGCGACCGGGAGACGGGGGCGGGCGGAGGCCAGGCGACGGGGGACCTCGGGCGATTGGCCGGACGTGGTTGAGACCGCCGGTTCCGCTCCGGTCGTCGGCGTGATCGGCGCCGGTGCGGACGGTACGCCCGCCGTGGAGGCCACCGCCGAGGCCGTCGGGCGGGCGCTGGCCGAGGCGGGGGCCGTGCTGGTATGTGGGGGGCTCGGCGGCGTCATGGCCGCGGCCTGCCGGGGCGCCGTGGCCGCCGGCGGCACCACCGTCGGTCTCCTGCCGGGCGACGATCGCCGGTCCGCCAACCAGTGGGTGACCGTGCCGATAGCCACCGGCCTCGGCGAGCTGCGCAACGGCCTGGTCGTTCGGGCCGCCGACGCCCTGGTCGCCATCGGAGGCGAGCACGGAACGCTGTCCGAGATCGCCCTGGCGCTCGAGCTCGGTCGGCCGGTCGTGGGGCTCGGCACGTGGCACCTGGTCCGGCCCGATGGAGCCGTCGACGCCGCGGTCGTCCGAGTCGACGATCCGGAGGCGGCGGTCGACGAGGCGCTCCGGCTGGCCCGTTCCCCCCATGGAGGCACCGGCACGAGGACGAGCGGTGGCGGAGGCTGAGCCGGCGTCGAATGGGCAGGCGTCGAATGGGCAGGCGTCGGGTGAGCCGGCGAAGGCTGAGCCGGCGTCGGTCCTGGTCAGCGTGACGGGTCCGGATCGCCCAGGGATCTCGGCCCAGCTGTTCGACGCCCTGGCGTCGCTCGGGCTACCGGTGCTCGACGTCGAGCAGGTGCAGTTCCACGGTCGCCTGTTCCTCTGCGTCGAGGTCGGGGCCGACGGTGCTGACTCGGGCGACGCGGGCGACTTGGGCGACGAGGGTGAGCGGGGCGGGAGCGCCGAGCTCGAGGCCTTGGTCCTGCGGGTGCGCGGCGTGCTCGGTGCCTCGCTCGGCGAGGATGCGGCCGGGGCCGACGGGCTGCAAGTCTCGGTTGGGCCCTTGCACGCCCCGGCCGCGGTGCCCCACGGCGCCCGGCACCTCGTGACCGTCCTGGCGCCGGACCTGGGCGCCGCCGCCATGGCCGGCATGTTCTCGCACGTCGCCGCGGCCGGCGGCAACGTAGAGCGCATCGAGCGACTGGCGAGCTATCCGGTCACCTCCTACCAGCTGGAGGTGACCGGCGCCGATCCGGTCGACCTGCGACGGCTCCTGGCCGGGGAGGCGGCCCGGCTCGAGGTGGATGTTGCAGTGCAGCAGGCCGGTCTTCATCGCCGGGCCAAGCACCTGATCGTGCTCGATGCGGACTCGACCCTCCTCCGCGGAGAGGTCATCGACCTCCTGGCGGCGCGGGTCGGCTGTGCCGAGGAGGTGGCTGCCGTGACGTCGGCGGCGATGGCCGGGGAGCTGGACTTCGCCGAATCCCTCGAGCGGCGCTTGTCACTGCTGGAGGGCACGGACGAGCGGGAGCTGCTCGCGCTGCGTGAGGACTTGGTGCTCGCCCCCGGTGCCAGGACGCTCGTCCGCACCCTGCGGCGGCTCGGCTACGTCACGGCCGTCGTGAGCGGCGGCTTCGTCCAGGTGATCGAGCCGCTGGCCGCGGAGCTGGGGATCGACTACGTGGCCGCCAACCGGCTCGAGGTGGTGGACGGTCGACTGACGGGGCGGCTCGTAGGCCCGCTGGTGGACCGGCCGGGCAAGGCCGCGGCGCTGCGCCGGTTCGCCGATCTGGCCGGAGTGCCGCTGGCGCAGACGGTGGCGGTGGGCGACGGTGCCAACGACCTCGACATGCTGGCGACCGCCGGCCTGGGCGTCGCCTTCAACGCCAAGCCCGTCGTGCGGGACGCCGCCGACGCGGCGCTCAACGTCCCCTACCTCGACGCCATCCTGTTCGTGCTGGGCATCTCCCGGGAGGAGATCGAGGCGGCCGACCGGATACAGGCGGGACCACCGCCGCCGGCCGGCGTCCCGGCGTCTTGACGGCGGCCGGCAAGATTGGTTCAATGTTGCCTTCGGGTTGCGGCCCGGTCGCACAGGAGGCGAGCGGCAATGGTCAATGGAGGGGAGCGGCCGAGTCGGTCGTCCGGGCGCGGCACACCGGGGCCCGGCATGCCCGGAAGTAGGTCGTCTGGGAGCAGGAGCTCCCGGCCAGGAGTGACCGGGGGCAAGAGCTCCGGGCCCCGCACGCCCCGGCCAGGCGTGTCCGGGTCGGGCTCGCGGGACGGGTGGACGTCCGCCGCAGGGCAACCGCAGCCTGATACCCCGCCCGACCACTCCGCCCATCCGCCGACCGGACGCCGTCGGGTCCGGTTGCCCGGTAGTCCGCGGGACAGCCCGCTCGATCAGTCGCTGCCCCGAGGCCGGCACGGGTACCCGCTCGAGGAGGTGGTCGCTTACCAGCGGGTGCGGCTCCTGGATGCGTTCGTCGCCGAGGTGCACTGCCGGGGCTTTCCCGACACCACGGTGGCACGGGTCTGCGCCCGGGCCGGCACGTCGACCAAGACCTTCTACGGTGCTTTCGACAGCAAGGACGAGTGCCTCCTTCGCGCGTTCGAGGCCGGTGCGGCGGTCGTCTGCGGCCACGGGGCGTTGGCGTACCGCCGGGCCCAGGGCCCGTGGCCGGTGCGGGCGACGGAAGCCCTCCGCACGATGTTGCGCATCCTGGGGGACAACCCGGCGTTCGCTCGTCTCGCGTTCGTGGAGCTGCCACGGCTCGGTCCCGTCGGCATGGCGCAGCTCGACGCGGTGGCGGCCCACTGCCTCCGCCAGCTGGAGGGACACTGGCCCCGAGCCGTGCCCGCCGGCCTGGCGCCCGAGGTGTACCTCGGCGCCCTCGTGGCCGCGACCGTGCGGCTCCTGGCCGATCACACGATGGCGGGCAGGGCCGACCAGCTGGCCGATCTCACCGAGACCCTTGCCGACTGGATGGCGGCCTGGTGGGCGGGATCGGCGGGATCGGCGGGATCGGGCCACGAGGACGCCGGTGCGGGCGTGGGCGAGGGTCACCGTCCGACGACCCGGGCGACCGCCACCGCGCCGGCGACAGCCTGAGCGGCATGCCACGGAGGGTGCGGGAAATGGGCAGTCGGTCTTTTTTCCTCCGCACCTCCCGTGGTACAACTATGACCATCACCGGATGAGGTTCAGTGAGACGGGGGGATGGGCGTGGAGGGTCTGGCTGGCTGGGTGTGCCGCGGGGATGCGGCGCGAACTGCGGCAAAGGCATCCGGCGCGCCCACCCACCGCGTGCGCCAGGACGTGCACGCCCACCCCACCACTCCCCGAAGTCCGGTGCCGGCGTACGCGCCGGCGAGCAGACGGTTTCTTGCCCGTGACCCCGGTGCCGGCATTGCCGCCCGGCATGTCCGGGCGAGAGTCACGGACCGCTCGGCTATCCCGCCTCGTGCGGGATGTGCCGGTCAAGCGGTTCGTGAGGTGCTGGCCCCCCTCCCCCATCCCCATCCCCCCGGGGGGCCGGCACCTGTTCTTGTTGCGGCGGGTCGAGCCGGGTCACAGGTGGGCGACTAGGGGAGCGGCCGATGCCAGGGTCCGATGGGTGGCAACCCGAGTTCGCCGGCTTCGATTGGATCGACGCGCCCTCGCCGCGGGGGAAGCGGCGCCAGCAGCGGCCCGCGCCTCCGCCGGACGCGATGGAGCAGTTCCTGGCCTGGCGTAGCACCATGCTCCAGCTCGTCGACCTCTTCCGTGCGGCGGCGCCGCGGTTGGCGGCGGGCGTCCCCGACCGGTTCGAGGGTCTCCGGATGCCACGCCGGCGTCAGGTTGGGGTACTCGCCAAGCATTGGGTGGTCGACGAGCACGTCCAGCCTGCCTACGTCATCGCCGAATGGGGGCTCGCCGGGCCGCCGCCGGGCGTGCGGTCCATCCGACCGGAGCCGCCGCAGCCGTCAGACCGGCTCTACCTCTTGGGCGACGGCCGGATCGCCCTCTGGCGGGCCGGACCCAACGTGCAGCGCTCTCTCCGCCTGGTGGACGATGCCGACTTCGTACAGATCGTCCACCGGGAGGGCCTGAGCGAGCAGCTGCGGCGGCGGCTGGTCTCGGTCTTCGACGAGGCGGAGCTGGTGTCACCATTCGTGCCCAACCGCCCGAGCATCGATCACGCCGACGTGTGGGGCAAGGTGGCGAGACCGAGCGGACCTCCCGACAGCACGCCCTCCCGGCGCTGAACAAGCGGACACCGCGCTCGTTCCCCCGGGCGCGACGGCCAATCAGCCGGGCGCGCAGTGGGTACAGGTCTCCGCCACCCACCGGTGGCGGTTCGCCCAGGCGATGACCGACTGGGAGGCTGGCCAGTTTGGCTGGATGTAGCGGCCGATCACGAGCGGGTGCACCGTCAGCGCGCCACCGGCGGCCAGGGCGTGCGCCGCCGACTGCAGGTGGGCCCCGGTGGTGTAGGTGTCGTCCATCAGAAGAACCCGACGCCCCTCGACGGGTTCCTCGCAGACGTAGCCTGTGGGCGTCGCGGCGCGATGGCCGAGCGTGCCCGGTGCGGCCCGCAGGAGGGGCGACGCCGGGGGCAGGTCGCCGACGCTGTCCAGCACACGCAGGAGCGGGTGTGGGGGCGGGCGGTTCGGCTCCTCGGAGGGGACGACGAGCACGGTGTCGATGCCCCCGGGCGTCACGCATGCCAGGTGACGGCGGAGGAAGAGCGCCAGCAGCGCGCCCAGCGACCTCGCCTGGTTCCGGGCGACCGACGGCTCGCCTGACTTGTACTGCCGGAGGGCGCGGTACAGGCTGTTGTCCTTGGTCACGAGGGAGATCGGCGTCACCGGCACCAGCGGGTGCCCGAGCTGGCGACCGACGTCCCTGCACGTGGCACAGGTGGGCGACCGGGCTGTGGTGCCGGCCCGGCACGTCTGGCACACCGCCGGGCCGGCGGGGGCGACCGCCAGGCAGGAGCTGATCAGCCTGGCGGCGATGACCTCCTCAACCGAACGCACGGTGCACCGCATGTTCCCGGGCGGCGGCGAGCGCGGCGCGTCGACACCCGGGCTCGTCCGCGAGGCGTGACCCTTCGGACGTCCCGATCCGTGGCGACCGCCGGAGCTCCGCCCCCGGCGGTCGCCCTGCCGCCAGCACGCGCACGCGCCCGTACTTGCGCTGCATCCGCCCTGCAACGCGCATCGCCGACATGCTAGCGGACGGCACTCCGGCCGGCGGTGACCGGGAGCGAGTGCCGTGGGACGATCGCACCCCTACCGGAACGCGTCCCGGACCCGGTCGACCAGGCCGACGAGGGGACCGGCCACCAGGTTCCCGGGGGGCCGGTCCGGCGCGTCGGGGTGCGGGTGGGTGGGGGCCCGGCGCTTCGCCTCGACGTACCGCGCCCCCATTCCCGGGCGGTCGAGTGCCTGCTCGAGCTCGGCGAGGAGCGGCAGCACCTCCAGTTCCTCCGCCTCGGCGTGCGCCCTCACCGCCTGGCGGAGGCGGCCGAACAGGGACCCGAGCTCCGGGGAGCTGGGGTCCGCCTCCTCGAGCCGGCGCAGGAGATCCTCTGCCTCGCGCTGCTCCTCCAATCGCTGCTGGATCATCGGTTCGGTCTGGTTGGTCACGACGCGCAGCGCCGGGTAGAGGACCTGCTCTTCCGCCATCTCATGAGCGACGAGGAAGCGGAGGAGCTCGAGGAACGGCGCAGCCCGCTCCTCGGGCGCGGCACCCTCGACGCGGGCCAGGAGGGCCGTGGCGGCTCGATGGTCCGCCTCGAGGATGGTGATGATGTCGATGTGGCTACCGTCGAGGGGCAAGGCGTTGGACATGTCGCACATCCACTACCCGTGTCCCGGCAACGAAGAACGACGCGGTCTGGACCGCTCGTCCGATCGGCGTGGCTGCACCGCCGATACGGTTGGGGGTGCCGTTCCCGGCGTTGAAGGAGGCCTGGTGCTCCCCGTCTGTCCACCCGTCCGTCCGATGCTGGCCCGGCTCGGGCGCGAACTGCCGGCCGGCGAGGGATGGCACTACGAGCCGAAATGGGACGGCTTTCGCTGCGTCGTCTTCCGGGACGGCGACACAGTGTCGCTCTGGAGCCGGAACGAGCGACCGTTCGACCGTTACTTCCCCGAGCTGCTGTCGCCACTGGGCGGGTCCCTGCCCGACCGGGCGGTGGTCGACGGCGAGATCGTCATCGCCGGACCCGGCGGGCTCGACTTCGACGCACTGCTGCAGCGGATCCATCCGGCCGCCAGCCGGGTCCGGCGGCTGGCCGAGACGACCCCGGCTTCGTTCGTCGCCTTCGACCTCCTGGCGCTCGGCGACGAAGACCTCCGGACGACCCCGTTCGACCGCCGCCGCCGCCAGCTGGCAGGAGCATTGGCCGGCGTCCGCCCTCCCGTGCACGTGACGCCGTCGACGACCGATCGGGCCACGGCGCTCGACTGGTTCTCGCGGTTCGAGGGCGCCGGCCTCGACGGCGTGGTGGCGAAGGCGGCCGACCTCCGCTACGTGGAGGGCGAGCGTGCCATGGTCAAGGTGAAGCACGAGCGGACGGCCGACTGCGTGGTCGGCGGCTATCGCCACCACACCCATGGCGGGATCGGCTCGTTGCTCCTGGGACTGTTCGACCGAACCGGCACGCTCCACCGGGTCGGGGTTTGCTCGTCCTTCTCGACGGCTCGGCGCCAGGAGCTGCGAGAGGAGCTGGTGCCCTTCCGTCTCGCTCCGGGGCAGCCCCACCCCTGGGCCGGGGGCGAGGCCGGCGTCGAGGGCACGCCGACGGACCCGCCGAACCGATGGAGCAGGGGCCGCGACGCCTCGTGGGAGCCGATCGCGCCCGTGCTCGTGTGCGAGGTCGCCTACGACCACCTCCAGGGAGACCGGTTCCGGCACGCGACCACCTTCCGGCGCTGGCGCCACGACCGGGATCCCGACTCGTGCACCTACGACCAGCTGGCGTCGCCCGTCCCGACCGAGTTGCGGCAAGTGTTCTCGATCCCGGGCGATTGAGCAGCCGTCCGGTCCGGAGGCCGCGGTCGCGCGGCTCGTCAATCGCCGCCCGGATCCTCGGCCGGCTCGCTCTCGACCCGGTGGGGGGCCCGACGGCCCTCGTTCGGCTGCTTGGCGAAATGCGGCGGCCACGGCGCGTCCTCGATCCCCGCGGCGTCGTCGGCGTCCGCCAGGTCGAGGAGCGGGCGGATGTCATGGGCGCGGTCGTAGAGCCGGGCGAAGGGGTCGCCGCGCTCGGCGAGCCGGGCGGGAACCGTGGCCATCGTCAGGGCCGCCGGCTCGACGTCGGCCACCTCGTCCCAATCCAGCGGGCACGACACCCGCCCTTCCTCGTTGGGCCGGACCGAGTAGGCCGAGGCGACGGTGCGGTCGCGGGCGTTCTGGTTGTAGTCGACGAAGACGCCGTGGCGCTCCTCTTTCCACCAGGCGGTGGTGACCAGCTGCGGGGCGCGTCGCTCCACCTCCCGGGCCAGCGCGATGGCGGCACGGCGCACCTGAGGGAACTCCC
>JBOGGF010000457.1:0-4973 GCA_050743965.1 Acidimicrobiales bacterium | reverse complement strand
GCCCGCCGAGCAGCTCGGCCGGGACGAAATGGTCCCCGAGCACCCGCTGCCACGCCGCCGGCGCGGCGACCGGGCCGAGCTCGGCCGCCAGGGACTGGAGGAGTGGGGTGCCGGCCCGGTCCGGCCGGCTCGCCGCCAGGGTCACGGCGGCACGGCACTCCTCGACGTCGCCCACGCACTCGAACGGCTTCATGCCGTCCCCGAGACCGACCAGCGATTCGAAGCGCCCGGCCAGCCCCCCGTCGACCAGCGGCTCCCGCCCGCCGAACACCGACGCCAGCGTGGCCGGGTCGAGGAACGGCGCCAGCACCAGGTCGATGAAGCAGCACTTGTCACAGGTGCCGCACCAATGGTCGAGCCGCCGCGCCGGGTCCAGGGTGAAGGCGCGGTTGCAACTGCGGAAGACCGGGTGGTAGCGGGAGAGGCCGGCGAACCGCTCGGCCACCCACAGCTCCGAGCGTGGGCGCAGCAGCGAGAAGTAGTCGAGCCCGGTGCCGAGCGACCCGGCCACCAGCTGCCGGAACCCCCGCTCGAAGGCCATGCTCTTGGACCACTGGTGGTTCACGGCACGGTCGCCGACGTCGAGGGTGGCCGAGGAGGCCGACCACTCGTTGGCCATCACGACGGCGTCGTGGCCGCCCAGCACCGCCGCCAGCAACGCCACGGCCGAGAGGATGCCGGTGACCGGCACGTGGCCGTTGCGGAAGCCGAGCTCGGCCGAGCGCAGGACGGAGGGATCGAGGCGCCGGTCGGCTCTGGCGACGGGCAGGCCGGTGGCGGCGGCCGCCTCCTCGATGGCGGTGAAGCGGTCGCCGGCCCGGCTGACGACGAACAGCGACGCGTCCGGGTGCACGGCGCGCACCTGCTCGGCGGTGACGAGCGAGTCGATCCCCCCGCCGAAGGGCACCAGGGGCCGGCCGGGTGCCGGGGCGTACCCCGCAGGCGCCGGGGCACCGGCATCGGGGCCCACCACCTCGAGCTCCGACAGGTCGATCCCGTTGCGGTAGGCCATCTCGGCCAGCCCGTCGACGTAGAAGGTGCGCAGGAAGCGGCGCTCCTCCGCCGTGGTGGCGAGGTCGCCCAGGTCCACCACGGGCGGTGCCGCCGTCTTGTAGTACGACACGCCGGCGAGGAGGAAGACCAGCCGGGCGGCCGCCTGTACCGCCCCGGGGTCGGGCGCGCCGCCGGCCCCGGGCCGGTCCTTGCCGCTGTTCGCCGGTGGCTCCGCGCCCTCGACCTTCACCACCTCGGTGAACCGGCGGCTGCCCAGGGCGTAGTGGCACGCCAGCTGCCGGCGCGGCACGTCGAGCTCGTAGCCCTCGTAGCGGAACGCGGTCACGGTGGGCGGGGTGGTGATCGTGTGCTCCCTTGCGGCTGGGGCCGGTCGGCCGGGGCCATGCTACGGGCGGCGCCCGGTCGGCTCCGTCACGGGCGGAGGCGGGCGAGGAGCCCGAACCGACCGCACGGCCGCACCTCGCGGTCGCTGAAGAAGGGCCCGGCTGAGCCGGTCGACGTCGCCGCCATGTGGACCGCCTCGGCCGCCACCCCCTCCCGGTGGAGGATGTGGCGCACGACCGAGGACATGTCGAGCAGCCAGTGGCCGGGCCCGTCGGCGACCAGCACCCGGGTGGCCGGGTCGTCGGGGTATTCGGGAGCGCCGGTGGCGACGGGGTCGTCGGAGGCGTCACCCGAGCCGCCCGCGCCCCCGCGGGCCAGGTGACGGCGGACGGCGGCCGCCACCTCGTCGCCCACCTGGTAGGTCCGGGCAGACACGGCGGGGCCGATGCCGGCCTCCATCCGCGACGGCCGGGCGCCGAGCTCGCCCATCCTCCGCAGGGCCGCTTCGACCACTCCCGCCGCCACTCCCCGCCAGCCGGCGTGGACGGTGGCGAGGACCCCGGCCGCCGGGTCGACGAGCGCCACGGGCACACAGTCGGCGGCGAGGCTCACGAGCACGGGCCCCGGCCGGTCGGTCACGAGGGCGTCCACGCCGGGCAGGGCGTCGTCGGATGACGCCATGCCCCGTCCGCGGTGGGCGTCGCCGACCGCCGCCACTCCGGCACCGTGCACCTGGGCACCCAGCACCAGGTCGCCGGGCCGAGCACCGAAGGCGGCGGCGGCGCGGCGGCGGTTCTCGACCACCGCGACCGGGTCGTCACCCACGTGCAGCCCCAGGTTGAGCGAGCGGTACGGGCCCCGGGACGTCCCGCCCCGCCGCCCGGTGATGGCCACGTCGGCGCCGACGGCCTCGAGCGCCGTGCAGATCAAGAGCTCCACCCCACCGACCCCCCGCAGCTCCCACCCGTCCGGGGACCGCTCGCTCACCGGCCCCGCCACGGCGAGACCGTCACGTCGACCCGCGCCGCTCCGGCGGCGTCGGTGACGACCACGAAAGAACCGGGCGTGCGATGGGCACGACAGTAGGGGGCGGCACCGCCGGCCGCACGGGTAGGGTCTCTTCATGGCCGACCGGGCCCGGTTCACCGAGCAGGCGATGGAGCACATGCCGGCGCTGTACACCGCAGCGCTCCGTATGACGCGCAACCCCTCGGACGCGGAGGACCTGGTCCAGGAGACCTACCTCAAGGCGTACCGGGCGTTCGGCGGGTTCACCGAGGGCACCAATCTGCGGGCCTGGTTGTACCGGATCCTCACCAACACCTACATCAACGCCTACCGGGCGGCCAAGCGCCGGCCGGAAGTGTCCGACGTCGAGGACGTCGAGGACCTGTACCTCTATCGCCGCCTGGTCCCGACCGACGGGATGCGGACCGGCCGGAGCGCCGAGGACGAGGCCCTCGACAGCTTCACCGACGACGAGGTGAAGGCGGCGATCGAGTCGCTCCCCGACGCCTTCCGCATCGCCGTACTGCTGGCGGACGTGGAGGGTTTCTCCTACAAGGAGATCGCCGAGATCACCGACGTCCCCATCGGCACGGTCATGAGCCGCATCCATCGGGGAAGGCGGGCGCTCCAGAAAGCGTTGCACCAATTCGCAGAGGCTCGAGGGCTGGTGGGGGCGGAACCGGGTGCCGGGTGACCGACGGGGGCCCTGGAGCAAGTGGTGCCGCACGACGGGGCGGCCGGCAGCGGTGACGGGAGGCGTGCCGTGGCTACGGGTGTGAGCGACGGACGGGATGCGTGCTCGGACGACAACGGCCGGGTCGACTGCGACGAGGCGGTCCGGCAGCTCTACCGCTATCTCGACGGGGAGCTGACCGACGAGCGCCGGCATGACATCGCCGTCCACCTCGACGAGTGCGGGTGGTGCGGCGAGGCGGCGGGGTTCGAGGCGGAGCTGCGGACGTTGATCGCCAACCGGTGCAAGGACCGGGTGCCCGACTCCCTCAAGGCGCGGGTGGCGGCCGCCATCGAGGATGCCCGGCGCGGCGAACCGGGCGGCGACTAGCCCGTGGCCGTCCCCCTCGGCTCCGACGAGGACGACGTGGGCGGCAGCGGCCGGTCCGGCGACGCGACAGCGCGGCGTGCCGGCGGCGCCGGTCTGATCGACTGGTCGGTGGCCGAGCGGGTGGCCACCCGCATCCTGAGCCGCCGCCCGGCACCCCTCGGCTACCGCCAGGCCTCCGTCCAGGACGACTTCGTCGAGCTGACGGCCCAGGCCGAGGAGCTGGTGGCCGCGTCCACCGGGTGGCGGGCGCCGACCGTGGCTCGGGCCGTGGTCACCGACCGGCCCGGGTGGGTGCGGGTCAACGTCGCCTCGATGCAGCGCCTGCTCGGGCCGACCCTGCGCAAGTACGAGGAGAAGCGGGCGGAGGGCCGCCGCAGTAGCCCGCTGGCCGGGCTGTCACTGCGGCTGCCCGAGCCGCTGGCCGGAACGGTGTCCGGCGCCGTCTCGGGCGCGGGCCGGACGGTGAGCGGGGCACAGCTCGGGGCGGTGCTGTCGTGGATGTCGACCCGGGTGCTCGGCCAGTACGACCTGCTCATCACCGAGGAGATGGCCGAGGACCAGGATGTCCTCTACTACGTCGGGCCCAACGTGGTGTCGCTCGAGGCGCGTTTCGGGTTCCCCCCCCGGGAGTTCCGCCTGTGGCTGGCCCTCCACGAGGTGACCCACCGGTGCCAGTTCACCGCCGTGCCGTGGTTGCGCGACCACTTCCTCGCGCTGGTGGACCAGGGCCTCGAGCCGTTCCGGGCCGATCCCCGCCGGCTGGTCGAGATGGTCCGCCGGGTGGCCGAGCAGGTGCGGGCCGGGGAGAGCCCGCTCGAGGACGCCGGCATGATCGGCATCGTCGCCGGCGAGGAGCAGATGCAGGCGATCCGCCAGCTCCAGGCGCTCATGAGCCTGCTGGAGGGGCACGGCGACGTCGTCATGGACCGGGCCGGGGCGGCGGCGGTGCCCGGCGCCCAGCGTTTCGGTGCCGTCCTGCGCGAACGGCGCGAGCAGGCACGGGGCCCGGCCAAGGTGCTCCAGCGGCTGCTGGGCCTGGAGGCGAAGTTCCGCCAGTACGCCGAGGGCGAGGCGTTCGTCCACGCCGTCGAGGCCGCCGGGGGCACCGACCTGATGGACATCGTGTGGCAAGGACCGGCGTGGCTGCCTTCGCTGGCCGAGATCCGGGAGCCGGACCGGTGGATCGACCGGGTGAGGGCCATGCCGGCCGCAGGGTGACGGCGCTGGCGGCCGGTGGGCTCCGGCCGGGCACCGGGGCCGGGACGCAGCCGTCGGGCGCCGGGACGCAGCCGTCGGGCGCCGACACCGCTGCGTCGCCTTCGGTGCTCACCCGCCTGCCGGCCGTGGCGGCCGTCCTCGGCCACTGCACCTTCCCGCCGGCCGGCACGGCGCTGGCCTGTGCCGTCTCCGGTGGGCCGGACTCGCTCGCCCTGCTGGTGCTGGCGGTCGCCGCCGGTTGCCGGGTGACGGCGGTCCACGTCGACCATGGCCTGCGCGCCGGTTCGGCGTCCGAGGCGGCGGTGGTGGCCGGCGCCGCCCGGCGACTGGGCGCCGGCTTCCGTGG
>JBOGGF010000456.1:0-8586 GCA_050743965.1 Acidimicrobiales bacterium | reverse complement strand
GCCTGTCGGTCCCGGAAAGCGGGCGGCTGCCGACCGGCGACGAGCTCCCGCTCCACCTCGACGACCTCTTGCGCTACGCCGTGGAGGTCGGCGCCTCGGACCTCCACCTCACCGCCAACATGCCGCCGACGGTCCGCCTGCACGGCGCCCTGCGGCCGCTCGACGGGGTCCCGCCCCTCGACCCCAACACCGTGCGGGAGATGATCTTCGGCGTCCTGCCCCAGAGCCAGCGGGAACGGTTCGAGGCGGAGCACGAGCTGGACACCTCCCACTCGGTGGCCGGGTGCGGACGGTTCCGGGTCAACGTGTGCCTCCAGCGCGGCTCGATCGCCGTGGCCCTGCGGCCGATCCCCCACGACATCCCCGAGTTCTCCACCCTCGGCCTGCCCGAGGCGGTGAGGGCCTTCACCGATATGCGCCGAGGCCTGGTGCTGGTCACCGGCCCGACCGGTTCGGGGAAGTCGACCAGCCTGGCGTCCCTCATCGACATCATCAATCGGACCAAGCCGCTGCACATCGTGACGGTGGAGGACCCCATCGAGTTCCTCCACTCCCACAAGCGCTCGGTGCTCAGCCAGCGAGAGGTGGGGATGGACACCAACTCGTTCTCCGAGGCGCTCCGCCGTGCCCTGCGCCAGGATCCCGACGTCATCCTCGTCGGCGAGATGCGCGACCTCGAGACGATCTCGACCGCCCTGACGGCGGCCGAGACCGGGCACCTCGTCTTCGCCACCCTCCACACCCAGGACGCGCCCTCGACCGTCGACCGGGTGATCGACGTGTTCCCGCCGTCCCAGCAGGAGCAGATCCGGATCCAGCTGAGCTCGGCCCTGCGCGGCGTCGTGACCCAGCAGCTCGTCCCGACCTCCGACGGAACCGGCCGGGCGGTGGCGGCCGAGGTGCTGATGTGCACGCCGGCCATCCAGAACCTCATCCGGGCGGCCAAGACCCACCAGATCTACTCGCTGATGCAGACCGGCGGGCAGTACGGCATGCAGACCATGGACCAGTGCCTGGCGACCCTCGTGCGCCAGAACCGCGTGACCCAGGCCATGGCCCTCGACCGGTGCCGGAGTGAGGACGACTTCCGCAACCACCTGCACGGCAGGTAGGACCCGGACCAGGAGGGATGGGATGACCACCACGTTCGACTACAAGGTCCGGGACCGAGGCGGGAACCTGATCGAGGGGCGGCTCGACGGGGACAGCGTGCCGCTCGTTGTCGGCCGGCTGCGGTCGATGGGGTACCTGCCGGTCTCGGTCACGCCTGCCCGCAGCGCCGGCCTGCGCACCGAGATCGTGATCCCCGGGCTCACCGATCGCATCCCCCAACGCGACGTCGCCCTGTTCACCCGGCAGTTCGCCACCATGGTGAACTCCGGCCTCTCGATCAGCCGGGCGCTGGCCGTCCTGGCCACCCAGGTGGACAACAAGTACCTGGCCAACATCCTGCGCCAGGTGAACGACGACGTCGAGGCCGGCTCCTCGCTCTCCGAGGCCATGGCCAAGCACCCCAAGGCGTTCGGCGAGCTCTACATCTCGATGGTGCACGCCGGGGAGATCGGCGGCTCCATCGACATCGTCCTCCAGGGTGTCGCCGCGCAGCTGGAGAAGCAGGTCGAGCTGGCCCGCAAGGTGCGCGGGGCCATGACGTACCCCGTCGTCGTCCTCGTGGTCATCGCCCTCATCTTCGTCGCCGTGATGGTCTTCGTCGTGCCGACGTTCAAGAACCTGTTCGCCTCGCTCAAGGCGCCGCTGCCGGTCCCGACCAAGATGGTGATCGCCATCTCCAATACCCTCGCCAGCTGGCACATCCTGATCGTCATCGGGGTGCTCATCGCCGCCATCGTCGCCTTCCGCCGCTGGATCCACACCCCAGGCGGTCGTGAGAAGTGGGACACGTTCAAGCTGCGCCCCCCGATCTTCGGGCCGCTCGCCCACAAGGCGGCACTCGCCCGCTTCTCCTCCACGCTGTCGTCGCTCCTCTCGTCGGGCGTCCCGGCGATGGAGGCCCTCGACATCGTCGGGCGGGCTTCGGGCAACGCGGTGGCCGCCCGTGCCGTCCAGGCGGTGAAGACCGGGGTGCGCGAGGGCAAGACGTTCGCCGAGCCGATGAAGCTCCACGAGGTCTTCCCCCCACTGCTCGTCCAGATGGTCGAGGTGGGGGAGCAGACCGGTGCCCTCGACGAGATGCTGCTCAAGGCGGCAGAGTTCTACCAGGGAGAGGTCGACCAGACGGTGGCCAACCTCACCTCCATCCTCGAGCCGGTCATGGTGGTGATCATGGGCGGGGTGGTCGGCACCATTATCATCAGCCTGTACCTGCCGATGCTGACGTACATCAAGTACGTGCCGCACTGAGCAGGCCGCCCGCCCCCTCGGCCGCGGCCGAGCGATCCGCCGGAGCCACGACGCCCACCGGGACGAGAGAGCCACCGCCCGAGCGACCGCCCCACGCGTCCGCGCCGGCATCCTCGGGGCCGGTCCCGGGGCCGGGTCCGGCGCCTTGCTCGACCACGCGCCGGGCCGCGACCGTCCTCCGCCGGTCCTGGCCGGTCCTGCGGTGGGTCGCCGGCGTCGGGCTGCTGGTGCTGGCCGTCGAGGCGCTGAGCGGGCACCGAGGCGAGCTGTCGGGTCTCGGCCAGGTGTTGGGGCACCTCCGCTGGTGGTGGCTGCTGCCGGCGGCCGCGGCGGAGGCGGCCTCGCTGGTCGCTTTCGTCGGGATGCAGCAGACGCTGCTGCGCGCCGGCGGCCTCGACCCGCCGCTCGGTCCCCTCACCGGCATCACCGTCGGGTCCCAGGCCATGACCAATACGCTGCCGGCCGGCTCGGCGCTGGCCGCCGTCTACGGCTTCCGCTGGTACCGCCGGTTCGGGGCCGACGACGGGCTCGCCGGCTGGGCGTTGGTCGGCAGCAGCGTCGCCGCCGCCCTGTCGCTGGCCCTCGTCGCCACCCTGGGCCTGGGCATCGCCACCGAGGACGGGGCGACGCTCGACCTCGTCCCGGTGGTGCTCGGGATCCTGGCGGCGACCCTCGCTTTCGGTGCCCTGTTCCTCTACGAGCGGCCGCTGGCCGCGGTCGCCCGATGGGGCCTGCGCACTTCGGGACGGCTCATCGGCCGGCCGCGGGGGGACCACGAGCGGGCGATCCAGCACCTGGTCGAGCGGGCCACGGTGGTGCGCCTCGACGCCCGCCAGGTGCTGAAGACGGTGGGGTGGGGCGGGGCCAACTGGCTGCTGGACTGCGCCTGCTTCGCCCTGGCGTTCCTGGCCACCGGCTCGGGCATCCCGTGGGAGGGGTTGCTCCTTGCCTACGGCGCCGGCCAGCTCGCTGCCAACCTCCCCATCACCCCGGGCGGGCTCGGCGCGGTCGAGGGCAGCATCACCATCGCCCTGTCGTACTTCGGTGGGGCGACGACGGCCGACGTCGGCGCCGTCTTCGTCTACCGCCTGTTCAGCTTCTGGCTGGTACTGCTGGTCGGCTGGCTGTGGGCGGGTGGCCTGGCGCTCGCCGTGCGGCGGGGCCTGTGGGCCCGCAACGCCCGCGAGGCGCCGGTGGCCACCGGGGTCGGCGGGGTGCGGATGATGGCGGCGTGGACCGGCGACGACGGATCGGGCGACCACCCGGGTCGGCGAGACCCGGTGACGGCCGACTCGGTGACGGGAGACCCGGTGAGTGGCGACCCGGGGACGGGGGGACGGTCGTGAGGGCGGCCCGGCGCCTGGCGGCGGCAGCTGGCGTCGCCGTGGCCGGCGTCGTCCTCGGCAGCTGCACCTCGGTCCGCAGCGACCTCGGCACGGGCAGCAGCGGGTGCTACGTGGCCATCCCCGCCGCGGCGGGCGCCGTCCACCACCGGGGCACGCTGCGCGGGGCCCTGCTCGAATCGGCCGCCAGGCTGCGCGCTCGGACGCCGCCCCTCGCCGCCGTGGCCGACACCCATGGCCAGCGCAACGTGTGCCTCGTCGCCTTCACCGGCCACTACACGGCGAGCTCGGTCGCGGACCCGGCGGGCGCCGCCGCCGGCAACCTGGCTGTGGTCGAGGTCGGGTACCCCGACCACCGGGTCCTTGCCACGTTCCTGGCCGCGCGGCAGCCGCTGCCCTTCGGCCACAGCCACATCCTGTCCCCCTGATCGCCTGCGTCCCGCGGCCGGTGCCGGGGGATCAGTCGGGGCCGGGTTCCTCGAGCGGGCCGGGCACCCCGGGTGCTCCAGGCGTTCCAGGCGATCCAGGTGCGATCCCCCGGAGGTCCCGGCCACCGAGGTCCCGGTCGCCCTCCTCCCGGCCCGGACCCCGGCCGCTGCCGCCCCAGCCGGGCGGGAGGGGGAGCGCCGAACGCCGGCGGGCCCGCCGTTCGGCCCGCTCGAAGTGGCGCTGGACGTCGGCCCAGGTGAGCGGGACGCCGTCGTCATCTTCCGGGTGGCGCTCGGAGCGGCTGACGATGACGAAGGCGACGGTCCACAGAGCGGCGATCGTGCCCAGCTTCGCCACGAAGCCCGACACCTGCTGGTCGAGGAGCGGGGACATGCCGAGCGTCCGGCCGGCGTGGGCGTAGACGGGATAGAGGGGATGGCGGGCGAAGATCCAGACGATGGCGAGGAAGCTGGGCACGACCGACTGGGCGACCAGGTAGGCGGCGCGGCCGAGGGGCATGAGCCGAGGTGCCCCCGGCAGCGACCGCAGCACCGGCAGCCAGAGGACGACGCCGGCGCCGAGCAGGCCGGCGTCGAGGGCCCCGCGCACGGCGGCCGACGAGGCCTGCCCGTCGACCGCCGGGGTGGTCAGGGTGGTGACGGCCACGGCCGTCACCACGAGGACCGCCGGCACCGGCCGGCTGCAGAAGCGCACGGCCTCGTCGACGGCGGCGGGGCGGGTGGCGCGGGCGACGAGCGTCGCCGGAAGCCCGGACAGGAGGAGCGGCGGCGCGGCCAGCATCAGCAGCATGCGCTGGACCACCAGGGCCACGAGCAGGTGGTGGGCGGCCAGGTCGGCGAGCGGCCACGTGAGGGCGACGAGGAGGACGGCGATGCCGCCGAGGAACGCCCAGGCCTGGCGCCGGTGCACCGTCCGCTCGGGGTGGCGGATGGCCGTGGCGTAGAGAGCCGTTGCCCCGAGCAGGACGATCCAGGTGACCGGATGGAGATGGAGGGACCAGGGCGAGACCGGGACCTGAGCGAGCGTGGCGGCTGCCGTCACCGTGGCCGCGCCCTACGCTGCACGCGGTGGCTGGCCCCGATCGACTCGAACGCCTGACCGACCTGGTCCTGGTGCTGCTCCGGTCGTCCCGGCCGCGCACCCTGGAGGAGATCGCCGTCGAGGTGCCCGGTTACCCGACGAGCCACGACGCCCGACGTCAGGCGTTCGAGCGAGACAAGCGCCTCCTGCGCGACGAGGGCATCCCTGTGCTCACCGAGCCGGTAGAGGGTCCCGAGCAATTCGGCTACCGGATCGACCCGGACGCCTTCTACCTGCCCGACCTGGGACTCGGGCCCGACGAGCAGGCCGCCCTGCACCTGGCCGTGGCCGGCGTCCACCTCGGCGATCCTAGTGGCCGCGATGCGCTGCTGAAGCTGGGTGCAGCCGGCGTCGCCGACGTCCGACCGGTGGCCTCGGTCGTCCCGCCGAAGGCGCTGGTGCCGCTCTTCGACGCCGTGCGGAACCAGGCGCGCGTCGAGCTCGGGTACCGCGGCGAGCCTCGCCAGGTCGTCCCCACCGGGCTCCGGTTCCGCGGCGGACGCTGGTACCTGGTCGGCTGGGACACCGGCCGCCGGGGGGCGCGGACCTTCCGTGTCGACCGGATCGACACCAGCCCGGTCTCCGGACCACCGGGGTCGGGGCGGCTGCCGGAGGGCGCGGTCGTGGACGCCGGACCGGACGAGCCGTGGCGTGTCGGCGACGAGCTGGATGACGACGTCCTACTCGTCCGGGTCGACGCCGTCGAGGCCGACCGGGTGGTCGGCGAGGTGGGCGAGGTGGCCGTGCAGGACCGCGCCGAGGACGGTTCGGTCCTGCTGCGCCTCGGCGTCGCGGGGGCCGAGGCCCTGCGGTCGTGGGTCCTCGGCTTGCTCGACCACGCCGAGGTCGTCGGGCCCCCGGCTGCCCGCGCCGCCATGGTGGCTTGGCTGTCGGCGATCGCCGAGGCCCCGCCCGACGGCCTCGCGCCGCCCGCCCCCGACGGCCTCGCGCCGCCCGCCCCCGACGGCACCAGCTTCGGCAACGGAGGCGCCACCCTGGCCGGCGACCTCGGCCGGCCCGACCCCAACCCGCCGGCGGGGCCCTCGGGAGCCGGCGATCGGGACCGCCGTCCCAGTCCGCAGGGTGCCAGTGCCCGGCTCCGGCGCCTCCTGGCGATCGTGGGCTGGTTGGCGCGTGTGGGAGAGGCGCCCATCGCCGAGATCGCCGAGCGATTCGGCCTGCCCCCTGACCGGGTGGTGCACGAGCTCGAGCTGGCGGCCTGCTGCGGCCTGCCGCCGTACTCGCCCGACATGCTGCTTGAGATCGTCGTCACCGACGACACGGTCCAGGCCTTCCTCCCGCCGGAGATGGCGCGGCCCCGACGGCTGACCGCGGCCGAAGGCCTGGCCCTGGCGGCGTCGGCCCGGACGATCCTGGCCGTCCCCGGAGCCGACCGCGACGGTGCCCTCGCCCGGGCGCTGACCAAGCTCGCCGCCGTGCTCGGCGACCAGCAGCGACTGGTGGTGGACCTCGACCGCCCCGCCCTGCTCGACGACGTGCGCTCGGCCGTGGACGCCGGTGTGCAGGCGGAGATCGAGTACCACTCCGCCTCGACCGACGAGACGACCCGCCGGGTGGTTGAGCCGCTGGCGGTCGTCTCCCTCGAGGGCCACTGGTATCTCGACGCCCTCTGCCACCGCTCGCAGGGCGTGCGCCGGTTCCGGGTCGACCGGATCCGCTCCCTCGATCGTCTCGCCCTCCCGGTCGAGGGCCGCCCGACGCACGAGGCCGGACGGCCCCAGTCCTTCGTGCCCGGTCCCGGCGCAGTGGAGGTCCGGCTGGTGCTGGACGCCGCAGCCGCGTGGGTAGTCGACTCGGTGCCAGCGCTCGGGACTCGACCGCTCGGCGACGGGACCACCGAGATGGTCCTCGCCGTCGGCGGCCGGGCGTGGCTGGAGCGGCTCCTGCTCCAGCTCGGGCCGCACGCTCGCGTGGTGTCGCCGCCCGAGCTCGTCGACGCTGGCGCGGCCGCCGCCCGGCGGGTCTTGCATCGATATGGCGTGCACAATAACATGAAATGACATGGAAGTCTGCTGTTCCGGGGTCCCGTGCTGCGGGTGACCGGCCTCCGATCGGGTGCCGGTGCCTACTACCTGGCCGATCTGGCGGAGGAGCTCGATGCCGGGCGTGCCCGGGGCCACGGCGCCCGCCCTCCCGACCGGAGTGACGGTGGTCCCGGCCGCTGGTCCGGGCGTGGTGCTGCGGGCCTGGGGCTCACCGGCGTCGTCGGCCCCGAGGACCTCGTCGCCGTGCTCGAGGGTCGCCACCCGGGGACCGGTCGGCCACTGGCGCGGCAGCACGGCACGGTCGCCGGCTACGACCTGACGTTCGCCGCGCCGAAGTCGGTGAGCGTGCTCTTCGCCCTCGGGTCCCCGGCCGTGGCCGGCGCCGTGCGCGACGCCCACGACGACGCCGCCGCCGCGGCGTTGGGGTACGTCGCCGGTCACTCCCTCGCCGCCCGGCGGGGTTCGGGGGAGGAGCGGCGGCTCGTCCCGGTCGACGGTCCGGTCGCCGCCACGTTCGCCCACGGCGTGAGCCGGGCACTCGATCCCCACCTGCACACCCACGCCGTGGTGGCGAACCTCGCCCACGGAATCGACGGCCGGTGGACGGCCGTCGACGGGCGCGGCCTCCACGCCCACGCCAGGGCGGCCGGCCAGGTCTACGACGCCCACCTCCGCCGGCGGCTCCACGAGGGGCTCGACATCGAATGGACGCCGCGCCGCAGTGGCGCCTACGAGGTGGCCGGCATCGACGCGGCGCTGCTCGGGGTCTTCTCGAACCGCCGGGCCGAGATTCAGGCCGAGCTCGGCGGCCGTCGCTCGTCCCGTGCCCGTGCGGTCGCGTGGGCCAGCACCCGCGAGGAGAAGGCGACCGTGCGGACACCCAGCGCGCTCCGAGCGCGGTGGCGGTCGCTCGCGGCGACCGTGGTCCCCGACGGGTGGTCCCGGGACCTCGGCCACGAGACCCGCAGGTCGGGTGCGGCCTGGCGCACGCGGTCGGGGGTCGAGCTGGACGAGCACCGCTTCGCCGCCGCCCTCTGGCGGACACCGCACGCCGGGGCCACCCGGCGCGACGCCGTGGCGGCGTGGGCGGGGGCCCTCGAGCGTGGCGCGGTGGTGTCCGACGTCGCTCGGTGCGTCGACGCCTTGGCCGGCTGGGGTGCCGACATCGGCGTGGCCGAGCGGGCGCAGCCGCTGGCCTCGCTGGTCCCCGGGCCGCACCTCCTCCGGGCGCTCGGACCGCGCCCGGCCGAGCCGGACCGGTTGGCCACCTGGCAGGGTGCCGCCTCCACCCTGGAGCAGTACCGGTCGCGCTGGGGCGTGGCCGAGCGGGGCGAGCCGCTCGGCCT
>JBOGGF010000455.1:0-4350 GCA_050743965.1 Acidimicrobiales bacterium | reverse complement strand
CGCCGCCGCCACTGCCGGGGAGACGAGGTGCGTGCGGCCCCCGCGACCCTGGCGGCCCTCGAAATTCCGGTTCGAGGTGGAGGCGCAACGCTCGCCGGGCTCGAGCTTGTCCGGGTTCATTGCCAGGCACATCGAGCAGCCCGGCTCCCGCCACTCGAACCCGGCCGCCAGGAAGACCTTGTCGATGCCCTCCTTCTCGGCCTGCGTCTTGACCCGGTGGGAGCCCGGCACGACGAGTGCCCGAAGCCCGGAACGCACGTGTCGGCCGTCGAGCACGGCGGCGGCGGCACGCAGGTCCTCGATGCGCGAGTTGGTGCACGAGCCGATGAAGACGGTGTCGACCGGCACGTCGCGCAGCGGGGTCCCTGCCGCCAAGCCCATGTAGGCGAGCGCCCGGGCAGCAGCATCCCGCTCGCCGGCGTCGGCGAAGCTCGTGGGATCGGGGACCGAGCCGCCGATCGGTGCCACCTGGGCCGGGTTGGTGCCCCACGAGACGTGGGGGACCAGTGACCCGGCGTCGAGGACGATCTCCTTGTCGAAGGTGGCACCGTCGTCGGTCGGGAGCGACCGCCAGTAGGCCAGGGCCTCCTCCCACGCTGTCCCCGCCGGTGCGTGGGCTCGGCCTTCGAGATAGGCGAAGGTCGTCTCGTCCGGGGCGACCATGCCGGCCCGGGCGCCGCCTTCGATGCTCATGTTGCACACGGTCATCCGGCCCTCCATCGAGAGCGAGCGGATGGCCGAGCCCTGGTACTCGATCACGTAGCCCATCCCGCCCGACGTCCCGATGCGGCCGATGATGGCCAGCACCACGTCCTTGGCCGTGACCCCGGCCGGCAGGACGCCGTCGACGGTGACGGCCATGGTCTTCGGCCGAACCTGGGGGAGCGTCTGGGTGGCCAGGACATGCTCCACCTCGCTCGTCCCGATGCCGAAGGCCAACGCCCCGAGGGCTCCGTGGGTCGACGTGTGGCTGTCTCCGCACACGATCGTCGTGCCCGGCTGCGTCAGGCCGAGCTCCGGCCCGATCACGTGGACGATCCCCTGGTTGCGGTGGCCCATCGGGTAGCAGGTGATGCCGAATTCGGCGCAGTTGGCCGCCAGGACCTGGAGCTGTTTGGCCGAGACGGGGTCGGCCACCGGCCGGTCGGTGTCGGTGGTCGGCACATTGTGGTCGGCGGTGGCCACGGTGAGCTCGGGGTGGCGGACCGACCGGCTGGCGAGGCGGAGCCCGTCGAAGGCCTGGGGGGAGGTCACCTCGTGGACGAGGTGGAGGTCGATGAAGAGAAGGTCGGGCTCCCCCTCGGCCTGGTGGACGACGTGCGCGTCCCAGACCTTGTCGGCGAGGGTGCGGGGGGCCTCGACGCTCATGCGCCGACCTTCACGATCTCGACCCGGAGCTTGCCGCCGGGGGCGTCGTACTCGACGGTGTCGCCGGCCGCCCGCCCCATGAGGGCCTGGCCCAGCGGGGCGGAGGGCGACACGACCGGCATGCCGCCTCGCCGCTCCTCGATCGAACCGACGAAGAAGTCCTGGGCGTCGTCCTCGCCGTCGCCCTCGTAGCGCAGGGTGACGACCGAGCCGTGGTCGACGGTGCCGTTGCCGCCCCCGGCGTCGGCCTCCACCACCTGGGCGTCCTTGAGCAGGGCCTGGAGCTGGCGGACCCGGGCCTCCATCTTCCCCTGGGTGTCCTTGGCGGCGTGGTAGTCGCCGTTCTCCGAGAGGTCCCCGAGGGCGCGCGCCGCCTCGATCGCCTGGGCGATCTCCACCCGCCCGCGGGTGGTCAGGTCTTCGAGCTCGGCCCGGAGCCGCTCGTAGGTCTCCCGGGTGAGCCGGGTGGGCCCCGTGGATGCATCAGCGGTCACGTCCCGAGAGTACCGGCTGGCGTGAGGCCCGGTCGCCCACCGGCCCGGGTGGTTGACGCCGGGGCCGGCCGTACGGGAGACTTTGCACCGGTGGCACGTCGGGCACGCGAGGTACCGATCATCTCCTAGGCGCGCACCCAGCTGCGCGCCTCCCTTCGACCGTCCACCTCGGTGGGCGGTCTTTCATGTCCGGGATGCCGGTGGCTGGGAGCGGGACGGGGGGGACGTCCGGACCACCACTCCACCTGCCAACCGCGCGTCTCACCGGCGGAGCACGACAGACACCGACACAGCACGACCGACGCAGCACCAGGACGAGGCACAGAGCACCGAGAGGGACGATGGAGACGAACCGGGCCCCGGCGGCCACGAGCACCGACGCCAGCACGACCGCGCGGGGTGCCCGGTGAGCGCCCACCGCGTGGCGGTGATCGGCGGCGACGGCATCGGCCCGGAGGTCCTGGCCGAGGCCCTGAAGGTGGTGGCGGCGGCCGGGGTCGAGCTCGACGCCGTCGACTACGACCTCGGTGCCGCCCACTACGTCCGCACGGGCGAGGTGCTGCCGGATCGCGTGCTCGAGGAGCTGCGGGGCTTCGACGTCATCCTCCTCGGGGCCATCGGGCCCCCCATCGGCGACACCGCCGTGCCCTCGGGGGTCCTCGAGCGCGGCCTCCTGCTCCGCATGCGCTTCGAGCTGGACCTCTACATCAACCTGCGGCCCTTCCTCGGCGTGCCCGGCTCCATCGGTGAGGGCGCCGACTTCGTGGTCGTCCGGGAGAACACCGAGGGCGCCTACGCCGGCGAGGGCGGGTTCTTGCGCAAGGGCACCCTGCACGAAGTGGCCACCCAGGGCTCCGTGAACACCCGCATGGGGGCCGAACGCTGCGTGCGGTTCGCCTTCGACCTGGCCCAGCGCCGGGACGCCCACCAGCTCACCCTGGTCCACAAGACCAACGTCCTCACCTACTCGGGCGACCTGTGGCGCCGGACGGTGGAGGAGGTGGCGCAGGACTACCCTGACGTCGCCCACGACTACCACCACGTCGACGCCGCCTGCATCTACCTGGTCGAGCGGGCCTCCCGCTACGACGTGATCGTCACCGACAACCTCTTCGGCGACATCCTGACCGACCGGGCCGGCGCCTTGACCGGCGGGATCGGCTTCGCCGCCTCGGCCAACCTCAATCCGGCCCGGACCGGGCCGTCGCTCTTCGAGCCGGTCCACGGGGCGGCCCACGACATCGCCGGCAAGGGGACCGCCAACCCGCTGGCCGCCATCGCCTCGGCTGCCCTGATGCTCGACCACCTGGGCGAGGCCGAGGCCGCCACCCGCGTCGGCGGGGCCGTGCGCGCCCACATGGAGACGTCCGGCACCACCCCGGCGGCGACCGCCGCCATCGGGGACGCCATCGCAGAAAGGCTCTGACCGTGCCCATCACCCCCACGGAGAAGATCTGGATGGACGGCGAGCTGGTCGCCTGGGCCGATGCCAAGATCCACCTGCTCACCCACACCCTGCACTACGGCTCGGGCGTCTTCGAGGGAGTCCGGGCCTACCCGACTCCTCGGGGCGTGGCGATCTTCCGCCTCGGTGACCACGTCCGCCGGCTGCTGGCGTCGGCCAAGGTGTTCCTCATCGACGTCCCCTTCGGCGAGGACGAGCTGATCGCCGCGTGCAAGGAGGTGGTCCGGGTCAACGGGCTCACCGAGGGCTGCTACCTGCGGCCGATCATCTACCTCGGGTACGGCGAGATGGGTCTCAACCCGCTGCCCGCCCCCGTCAACGTGGCCGTCGCCGCCTGGCCCTGGGGCACCTACCTGGGCGACGAGGCCGTCGCTCACGGCGTCTCGGTGAAGATCAGCTCCTGGCGACGCCACGACGTGAACTCCGTGCCGACCGCGGCCAAGGGCATCGGCATGTACGTCAACTCGTCCCTGGCCAAGGTGGAGGCACTGAAGGCCGGCTACGACGAGGCCATCCTGCTCGCCCCCGACGGCCGGGTGAGCGAGTGCACCGGCGAGAACATCTTCGTGGTCGCCGGAGGCAGACTGGTCACCCCGCCGACCTCCGATGCCGGGGCGCTCGGGGGGATCACCCAGGACAGCGTCGAGGTGATCGCCCGCGACCTCGGGATCGAGGTTCGCCACGAGGCGCTGGTCCGCACCGACCTGTACCTGGCCGACGAGGCCTTCCTCACCGGGACTGCGGCCGAGGTCGTGCCGATCCGGGCGGTGGACGACCGCCCGGTGGGGACCGGGCGCCCCGGCCCGGTCACCACCGAGGTGCAGCAGACCTACTTCGCCGCCGTGCGCGGCGAGGTGGCGCGGTACAAGGACTGGCTCGACCATGTCGACTGACCCGCACCGTCACGACGCCTCCTCCCACGCCTTCGACCTGCCCGTCCTCCCCGAGGCGGTGGACATCTTCGACACCACGCTGCGCGACGGCAGCCAGCAGGAGGGCCTGTCGATGACGGTCGACGACAAG
>JBOGGF010000454.1:0-5246 GCA_050743965.1 Acidimicrobiales bacterium | reverse complement strand
GGCCCGGACGACCGCCCGGCCGTCGGCACCGGGACGGCCCGGCTCGACCGTGCCCAGCGCCGACCCGACACGCAGGACCACGCCGGGGAAGCCGGCGTCGGCCACGAGCAGGTTCGACCCCTTCCCGACCACGAGCACCGGCACCGGGCCACCGGCTCGGGTGAGGGCGGCCCGGACGGCCCGCAGGCTGCCGACCGAGGCCACCTCGACGAGGAGCGCCGCCGGTCCCCCCACCCGGTAGGTGGTCATGGGACCGAGCGGCACGTCGCGTCGGGCGGCCCGGCCGAGGGCGTCGGCGACGGCGTCGAGGCCTCCGGAGGTGACCGGGGTGCTCCCGGTCGTCCCGGTCATCCGAGCACCGCCTGCAGCTCGTCGGGGAACGTGGTGAGGTCCCCGGCGCCGAGGGTGCAGCAGCAGTCCCCCGGGCGCAGCTCGGCCGCCACCGCCTCGAGCAGGCGGTCCCGGGTCGGGACGTAGCGCACGGCGGGGTGGTGGGCGGCCACGGCGTCGGCCACCAGCTTCCCCGACACCCCGGGCACGGGAGGCTCGCCGGCGCCGTAGACGTCGGTGACCACGACCACGTCGGCGTCGTCGAAGGCGGTGGCGAACGACGCCGCCAGGGCGGCGGTGCGGGTGTAGCGGTGCGGCTGGAAGACGGCCACCACCCGGTCCCAGGCACCCGCCCGTGCCGCCGCCAGGGCGGCCCGGACCTCGGTCGGGAGGTGGGCGTAGTCGTCCACGAAGGTGACCCCGCCCGACTCCCCCCGGAACTCGAACCGGCGGGGGACGCCGGCGAAGCGCGCCAGGGCGGCCACTGCGGCGGCGAACGGGACCCCGGCGGCCAGGGCACCGACCGCGGCCAGCCCGGCATTGCGGGCGTTGTGGACGCCGGGGACCGGCACCTCCACCCGACCCAGGGCACCCTCGGGACCGGCGAGGTCGAAGGCGACGGCGCTGCGGGTGGCGGTGAGGCCGCTCATCGGGTACGTGGCCGCCGGGTCGGTCCCGACGCTGACGGCGCCGTGGACCCGCCCGAGCTCGGCCGCCACCGGGTCGTCTGCGCTCACCACCCGTCCCCCCCGGGCGGAGCCGAGGTAGCGGGCGAACGCCGCCTGGAGGGCGTCGAACGACCCGTAGTGGTCTAGGTGGTCCGGCTCCACGTTGGTGACGAGGGCCAGCTCCGGCCGGAGGGCCTCGAAGGTGCCGTAGCTCTCGTCGGCCTCGAGCACCAGCCACTCGCCGTCGCCCCACGCGGCGTTGGTGCCGCTCTCGTTGACGTCGGCGCCGATGAGGAAGGACGGCCGGTACCCCGCCTCCACCAGGACGATCGACAGCATCGAGGCCGTCGTCGTCTTGCCGTGGGTACCGGCGACGGCCAGGCAACGACGGGTGGCGGCGATGGCGGCGAGGATCTCGGCCCGCCGGACCACGCGAATGCCCCGTCGCCGGGCCTCGACCAGCTCGGGGTTCCGCTCGGGGACGGCCGGTGAGTACGTGACCAGGTCGGCGTCGTCCACGTTGCCGGGGGCGTGGTGGGCAGCCACGGCGATGCCGTGGGCGGCGAGCCGCTCGGTCACCGCCGTGCCCTTGAGATCGCTGCCCGTCACGTGATGGCCCATCGCCGCCAGTACGGTGGCGATGGCGCTCATCCCGGCACCGCCGATGCCCACGACGTGCACCCGACGGGGCGTGGTCAACGGCTCAACGGGCACAGTCGGCCACCACCTCGGCCAACCGGTCGGCCGCGTCGGGTCGCCCGAGCCCCCGGGCGGCGTCGCTCATCCCCCGCAGGCGGCCAGGGTCCGCCAGGAGCCCCTCGAGCGTCGCCGCCAGGGCGGCGCCGTCGCACTGGTCGTCGGGGAGGAGCACCCCCGCTCCGGCGCCCACCAGCGCCCGGGCGTTGGCGGTCTGGTGGTCGCCCGGCGCGCCCGGCAGGGGAACGAGGACGGCGGGCACGCCCGCCACGGCCACCTCGGCCACGGTGACCGCGCCGGCCCGGCACACCAGCACGTCACAAGCCTGGTAGAGCAGTCCCATGCGGTCCTCGAAGGGCACCGGCCGGTACACGAGGGGCCCGTCCACCTCCCGCACCACGGCGTCCCAGTTGCGCCGCCCGACCACATGGTAGAGGGCGACGTCCTCCCGCCCCGCCCACCGGCGGGCCAGCGCCGTCGCCGCCTCGTTGAGCCGCCCGGCCCCGAGGGAGCCGCCCACGACCCCGACAACCGGCCGGCCCCCGGGGAGGTGGAGCGCCGTGCGCGCCTGCGCCACCGCGTCGGGTGACCGATCGGCGGCGGCCACGATCTCCTCCCGCACCGCCGTGCCGGTCACCACGGCCCGGGGCAACGGCGTCCCGGGGAAGGACACCGCGCTGGCGGCGGCGAACCGCCCCAGCAGGCGGTGCACCAGCCCGGGGACGGCGTCGATGTTCACGAGCACCAGCGGGACGCCCAGCACCAGTGCCGCCACGTCGGCGGGGAAGCTGGCGTAGCCACCGACCGACACGACCACCCGGGGCCGGTCCCGGGCCAGGAGGCGGAGGGCCCGGGCCGTCGCCGCCACGAGGCCGGCCGCCGCGCCGATGTTGGCGCGGGCAGCCGCGGCGTCCATCCGGCGGGTGATACCCCGCCCCGGGAAGAGGGTCACGGGGAAGCCCTGGCCGGCCAGGAGGTCGGCTTCCTGGCCGCGGCGGGAGCCGACCAGCTCGATCGACGCGGGATCGTGCCCCCGCGCCGCCACCGCCCGGGCCGTGGCCAGGGCGAGCAGGACGTGGCCTCCGGTGCCCCCGCCGGCCACGACCGCGTACCGGCTCATCGGAGCGGACGGACCTCGTGGCGGGCGATGTTCACCAGCAGCCCGGCGGCCACCAAGGTGATGACCAGCGACGACCCGCCGAAGGAGATGAAGGGCAGGGGGATGCCCGTCACTGGCAGCAGGCCGATCACCGCCCCGATGTTGATGAAGGTCTCGGCGGCGATCCAGGCCACGAGGGCCATCGCCAGCAGGGCCCCGAAGCCGTCGGGCGACCGGCTGGCGGCCCGCAGCCCGAACCAGCAGAAGGCCACCAGCAGCCCGAGGATGCACGCCGCCCCGACCAGTCCCAGCTCCTCCCCCACCACCGAGAAGATGAAGTCGGTGTGGGCGTTGGGGAGGAACCCCCACTTCTCCCGCCCGTTGCCCAGTCCCAGCCCCACGACGTGCCCCGACCCGAGGCCGATGAGGGACTGGACCACCTGGTAGCCCGAGCCGCTGGCGTGGGCGTGGGGGTTGAAGAAGGACAGGAGGCGCTGGCGCCGGTAGGGCTCGACGAGCCCGACGATCAACGCCAGGACGGCGGCGCCCCCCACGATCCTGGCGATGGGGCGCATCGGCACCCCCGAGGCGAACAGGAGCGCCAAGCCGACGCAGCAGACCACGACGGTGGTGCCCATGTCCGGCTGCGCGATGATCAGCACGGCAGCGGCACCGGTCACCACGAGCAGCGGCCCGAAGATACGCTTGTCGGGGCTCCCGGCCTCCTGGTGCCGCACGATCAGGTCTGCGCCGAAGAGGGCGAGCGCCAGCTTGGCCAGCTCGGACGGCTGGACGGTCAACGGGCCGAAGCCGAGCCACCGGCTCGAGCCGCTGGTGTGGGTGCCGAGCCCGGGCACCAGGACCGCCAGCAGGAGGACGAAGGTCAGCACGAGGAGCACGGCACCGAACCGCCGCCACCGGTGGTAGTCGACCTTCGCCGTCACCGCCAGGCCGGCCAGCCCGAGCGCCACCCACAGGCACTGGCGGGCGAGGATGGACCACGGCGAGCCGTAGGTCTCGATCGACACCACCTCGGAGGCCGAGCCGACCATGACCGTCCCGGCGACGCAGAGGACGGCGACGAGGAGGAGCAGGACCGTGGCCGTCGGCACCCGCCGGACGGCGAGCACCCATCCCGCGGTGGTGTCCGTGGGTCCCATGGACCGCTCATCGTCGCCGACGCGCCGGGTGTGCAGGGGGATGCTCACGCGAAGTGCACCGCCGTGAGGTACTCGCCGTAGAAGATGCCGAGCCCGAGGGCGGCGAAGAGGCCACCGAGGACCCAGAACCGGGTGATCACCGTCGTCTCCGGCCACCCGAGGAGCTCGAAGTGGTGGTGGACCGGCGCCATCCGGAAGACCCGTCGCCCGAAGCAGCGGAAGCTGACCACCTGGGTGATGACCGACACGGTCTCGAGCACGAACAGCCCGCCGAGCACCGGGAGCAGCAGGTCGAGGTTGAGGAGCAGGCAGAGCGCGGCGAGGCCCGAGCCGATGGCGAGCGAGCCGGTGTCGCCCATCATGATCTTGGCCGGGGCGGCGTTCCACCACAGGAAGCCGAGGCAGGCGCCGGCCAGTGCCACCGCCGCCAGGGCCAGGTCGAGGGCACCGGCCGGCAGCACGCCGAAGATCGCCTGGTGGCGGAAGACCCAGTAGCCCATGATCGCCAGGACGGCGAAGCAGAAGGTCGAGGAGCCCGCCGCCAGACCGTCGAGGCCGTCGGTGAGGTTGACCGCGTTCGACGTGCCCACCAGCACGAGCACGGCGAAGGCCACCCACCCCCACTCGCCGAAGTCGAAGCCGGGAGAAGTCGCCCGCGTGAACGACAGCATCGTCGAGGTGTGCGCCCAGTGCTCGGCCAGCACGGCGAAGAGGACGGCCGCCCCGATCTGGGCGAAGAACTTCGCCCGCTTGTTGAGCCCGAGGCTCCGGCGGTTGCGGACCTTGATCCAGTCGTCGAGGAAGCCGATGGCGCCGAAGAGGCACACGGCGATCACGACGAGCAGCCCGGTGGCACCGAACCGGACCTCGGTGCCGAGGTGGCCCCCCAGGTAGCCGAGCACCACGGCGCCGATGATGGCGATCCCGCCCATGGTCGGGGTGCCGGCCTTGGCGCTGTGGGTCGCCGGACCGTCCTCGCGGATCTGCTGGCCGATCCGCCGGCGGCGGAGCCAGCGGATGAGGAGCGGGGTCGCCAGGATGGCGATCCAGAAGGCGAACCCGCCCGACGACATCAGGGCCAGCACGGCTCAGCCACCACCGGCGCGCGCCGCCAGGGCCCGGCGGGCCACGACGGCGTCGTCGAAGGGGAGCCGCTCGCCGCCGATCTCGAGCGCCGTCTCGTGGCCCTTGCCCGCCAGCACCACCACGTCCCCCGGGAGGGCCCATGCCACCGCCCGGGCGATGGCGGTCGCCCGGTCGAGCTCGACCACCACCGTCCCGGCGGCTTGCGCC
>JBOGGF010000453.1:0-2345 GCA_050743965.1 Acidimicrobiales bacterium | reverse complement strand
AGCTCGCCCCGGGCGAGCATGGGCTTGAGGATCGAGGCGGCGTCGATGGCCCCCTCGGCCGCGCCGGCCCCGACCAGGGTGTGCAGCTCGTCGATGAGGTCGATCGCCTTGTCCGGCAGGTAGCGGTCGGCCAGGTAGCGGTCGGCCAGGTTGGCCGCGGCCCCCAGCGCCTGGTCGGTGATGGTGACGGCGTGGTGCGACTCGTACCGGTCGCGCAGGCCCTTCAAGATGTCGATGGTCAGGGCGACCGACGGCTGGTCGACCTAGACCGGCTGTAACCTGCGCTCGAGGGCGGCAACCTTCTCAAGGTGCTTGCGGTACTCGTCGAGGGTGGTCGCGCCCACCGTCTGGAGCTCGCCCCGGGCGAGCATGGGCTTGAGGATCGAGGCGGCGTCGATGGCCCCCTCGGCCGCGCCGGCCCCGACCAGGGTGTGCAGCTCGTCGATGAACAGGATGATGTCGCCCCGGGTGCGGATCTCCTTGAGCACCTTCTTGAGTCGCTCCTCGAAGTCGCCACGGTAGCGGCTGCCGGCCACGAGGGCGCCCAGGTCGAGGGTGTACAGCTGCTTTCCCCCCAGCGTCTCGGGCACCTCGTTGGCGACGATGCGCTGGGCCAGGCCCTCGACGATGGCCGTCTTGCCGACGCCGGGCTCGCCGATGAGGACCGGATTGTTCTTGGTGCGGCGGGACAGCACCTGCATGACCCGCTCGATCTCCTTCTCCCTGCCGATGACCGGGTCCAGCTTCCCGTCCCGGGCATGCTGGGTGAGGTTGCGACCGAATTGGTCGAGCACGGGCGACCCCGAGGGGGTGTCCGACGAGGAGGAGCCGGCGCCCGAGCCGACGGCCTCCTTGCCCTGGTAGCCCGACATGAGCTGGATGACCTGTTGGCGCACCCGACCCAGGTCGGCGCCCAGGCTGACCAGCACCTGCGCCGCCACACCCTCGCCCTCTCGCACGAGACCGAGGAGCATGTGCTCGGTCCCGATGTAGCTGTGCCCCAGCTGTAGGGCCTCGCGGAGCGAGAGCTCCAGGACCTTCTTGGCCCGCGGAGTGAACGGCGGGGAGCCGCTCGGGGCCGTCCCTGCCATGCCGATCGTCTCTTCGACCTTCTCGCGCACAGCCTCGAGGGAGATCCCGAGGGACTCCAGCGCCTTGGCTGCGACACCTTCACCCTCGTGGATCAGCCCGAGCAGGATGTGCTCGGTCCCGATGAAGCTGTGGTTGAGCAGGCGCGCTTCTTCCTGCGCCAACACAAGCACTCGTCGCGCCCGGTCGGTGAAGCGTTCGAACACGTGACCGCCTCCGTAATGGCTCGGTTCCTGAACTCAGTGTACCCGGAGGCCCCCCGAACACCGCCGCGACGCCGATCGACTCCCCCCGTGCCCGACGATACCGGTTGTAGCCGGAATGGGCACTGGTCGCTGCCGTGGACGACCGGCGGACCCCCCGGCGACCGCCGCTGACGGTCCCCCGAGGTGTCGCCATGCGCCGGGTGTCTAATAACCTCCACTCCGGTGAACGCTCTGGACGCCCTCGGCCTTCCCGGTATCGAGGAGGACCTCGTGCGGCTGGAGCCGCTCCTCTCCTCCTCGGTGACGACCGGCGACGCCTTTCTCGACGACGTCACCACCCATCTGATCGCCGCCGGCGGCAAGCGGGTACGACCCCTGCTGGCGCTGGCCGCCGCCACCGCCGGAGAGCACCCGGCGACCGAAGAAGACCTGCTCGGAGGGGTCGCGGTCGAACTGGTCCACCTGGCGTCGCTCTATCACGACGACGTCATCGACGAGGCCACGATGCGCCGCAACGTCGAGAGCGTGAACGGCCGCTACGGCAACCTGGTGGCCATCGTGGCCGGCGACTACCTGCTGGCCCGATCGGCCGAGATCGCCGCCGGACTGGGCACCGAGATCGCCGGGCTCCTGGCCAACACGCTCGGCCGCCTGTGCCAGGGGCAGGTGACCGAGGTCCGCTCCTCCTTCCGGGTGGCGCGCACCGAGGACGACTACTTCGCCGCCATCGCCGGGAAGACGGCGGCCCTGACGTCGACCTCGTGCCGGATCGGAGCCCTCACCGGCGGGTCGCCGCCGGCCGAGGTCGAGGCCCTGACCGCCTTCGGCCGGGCCTTCGGCATGGTCTTCCAGCTGCGCGACGACGTCCTCGACGTGGTGGGGAGCGAATCAGAGCTGGGCAAGCCGGCCGGCCAGGATCTGGCCGACGGGATCTACACCCTGCCCGTTCTTCTGGCCCTGGCCGACCCGGTCCACGGCCCGGTCCTCGCTCCGCTGCTGGGCCGTCCGCTCGACGGCCTCGAGCGCGAGGCGGCGCGCGCCGTGGTGGCG